>JBGTJM010000342.1:0-3281 GCA_041745115.1 Thermomicrobiales bacterium | reverse complement strand
CGATCGCGTGGATACAATGCCGCTCGGATCGGGCGCCATGGCCGGAGTCACCTATCCCATTGATCGCGAGACGACTGCCGATGATCTCGGCTTTCGGCGCATCTCTCGAAACAGCATGGACGCGATTGCCGATCGCGATTTCGTGCTCGATTCGATGTTCTCCCTCACCATGATTCAGATGCATCTTTCGCGCCTAGCCGAGGAGATGGTGGTCTGGTCCAGTGGCGAGTTTCGATTCGTGGAAATCAGCGACGCATTTGCCACTGGCAGCTCGATCATGCCTCAGAAAAAGAACCCCGATGTCGCCGAGCTCGCTCGCGGCAAATCAGGCAGGGTCTTCGGCCGTTTCTCCGGCATGCTGTCGATGATGAAGGGCCTCCCCCTCACCTACAACAGCGACATGCAGGAGGACAAGGAGGCGCTCTTCGAAATCGTTGATACCGTTTTTGCGGTCCTCACCGTGATGCAGGGGATGGTCACCAGCATGCGCTTCAATCGTGATCGACTTGCGGAAGCCGCTATTGGCGGTTTCTCACTTGCTACCGACGCAGCCGATCTCCTCGCGAAGCAAGGCGTGCCGTTTCGAGAAGCGCATGAGGTGATTGGGAGCCTGGTGAAAATCTGTATCGACCGTGGCGTCACCTTCTCAGATCTGACCGATGCTGACTGGACGGCGCTCCATCCGGTCTTTGCAAACGAGAAGCCACCGCTCACAGCAATGGAAAGCATCAATGCCCGCGACATTCCAGGCGGAACCGCTGCCCGCCAGGTGCGGGGCGCCATTGATCATGCACGGACGGAACTGAGCGAGGCCAGTGCATGGCTGGCAACTGAGCAGACCAGGCGCGACCGAGTCATGAGCCGCGATTCAACTGGACCAGGTGGGGAATGACCGCCCTCCAGCCTGCCAGACCGGTAAACCGGGGTCGCGGCGTTGTGCCGCCAGAGCTCGTGATCGAGCGGGCAGACACCGAGCGCAAGTTCCAGCAAGTGCTCGATCTTCGCCGCACGGTGTTTCACGACGAGCAGCACCTGGTGGACATGGTCCTCACGGACTCCGATGATGACAAGAGCTTCATATTGATTGCGTATATTCAAGGAGTGCCTGTCGGCACTGGTCGTCTGACCCCGCCCTGGATGTCCCGCGGCGCCTACCTGTCCTGGATCGCCACTTTGCCACAATTTCGCCGACAGGGCATCGCCACTGCAATCGTCGACCAGCTCGTTCAAGAAGCCGATCGTCGCCGGCTCGGCGATCTGCATCTCAGTGCGCAGGTTCCCGCAATCGAACTCTATGCCCGGATCGGTTTCTCGGCCACTGGTGCCGAATTCACCGTGCGCAACATCCCCCATGTGCCGATGACCAGGGTACACAGAACCTGATCGGCACCTTCCCTAAACGAGGGGCACAATCCGCAACATTCAAATTGCTGCTTCCTCGTTCCCATTTCCCATTTCCCATTTCCCATTTCCCATTTCCCGAACATACCGAAAAAGCCCCCTTCCCTGACAGGAAAGGGGGCTGTCCTGGGGAACCGCTAATCGGCTGCCGATGCCTCTGTGCTTGCACCATCGATCGCCCGCCAGACTTTTTCCGGGGTCAGAGGGGTGTCGATATGGTTGATCCCCCACGGCTCCAGAGCGTCGATCACGGCATTGGCCATCGCAGGTGTCGAGCCGATAGTAGCCGCCTCGCCGATTCCCTTCGCACCCATCGGGTTCAGATAGGTTGGGGTGGTGGTGTGATGGGTTTCGAACTCGGGGAAATCCGCTGCTTTGGGAATCGCGTAGTCTGTCAGCGTCGCGGTCATCAGCTCACCCGAATCGTCGTAGTGGACCTCCTCCCAGAGCGCCTGCGCAATACCTTGGGCAAGTCCACCATGTACCTGACCGGTAACCAGGTTCGGCGAGATGATGTTGCCGCAGTCATCGACTGAGACATAGCGGAGAATCTTCGTTTCGCCGGTCTCCGGGAAAACCTCCACCACCGCGATATGCGTTCCAAACGGGAACGTCTCCTCCGGCACCCGGAAGAAGTCGGTAGTATCGAGGCCCGGATCGACGCCATCCGGCAGATCGTCGCTGTAGGCCTTGTCGGCGATGTCGGCCAGCGTCACGCCTCGACCGGGCACGCCTTTCACCTGATACCGTCCCTCGATCAGCTCGATGTCTTCCACCGATGCCTCCAGGATGTGCGCCGCGATGCGCGATGCCTTTTCTCTGATCTTGTCCAGCGACATCATCAGCGCAGCGCCGCCGACCGCAAGGCCACGGCTACCCATAGTGCCATTGCCCTGTGGCGTATTGGCGGTGTCGCCGTGATGAACGATGATCGACTCGAAGTCGGCACCGATATAGTCTGCGGCCATCTGAGAGAAGGTTGTCTCCTGGCCCTGACCATGTGGCGAGATTCCGGTGTAAATCGTCACCTGGCCGCCCGGCTCAACCCGCACAGTCGAGCTCTCGTAAGGTCCAAACCCGCAGATCTCGACATATGACGCTACGCCGATGCCCAGGTATCGCCCTTCGTTGCGCAGTCTGGCCTGCTCCGCCCGCAATTCCGAGTAGCCGATCACGTCGAGTGCGTGATCGAGAGCTTTCTCATACTCACCTGAGTCGTAGACCTCCTCAGTCAGTGTGGTGTACGGGAACATCTCCGGCTGGATGAAGTTCACCCGCCGCACATCGGCCGGCTCAAGCCCCCCATGGTCTGCCACCAGATCCATCAACCGCTCGAGGTAGTAGGCCGCTTCCGGCCGTCCGGCTCCCCGATAGGCGCCATTTGCCATCGTGTTGGTGTAGACGCCGAGAACTTCGTAGTCGACGTTGTCGATCAGGTATGGCCCGGTCGACATCACCCAGGTAGCCCAGGCAAGGTCGAGTGCTTTCGGATAAGCCCCTGAGTCGAGCAGCACGCGCGCCTTCAAAGCAGTGACTTTGCCATTCGCGTCAGCGCCAACCTCGAACTCGGTCCACTGGTTCCGACCATGATTCGTGGCCAGGAAGTTCTCCGTGCGAGACTCCATCCACTTTACGGGCCGCTGCAATGACCACGCCAGCGCGGTCACCACAAAATCTTCTGGATAGGCTCCGATCTTGCAGCCGAATCCACCGCCCACTTCTGGAGCGATGCAGCGAACCTGGTTCTGACTCAGGCCCAGCGCGTCCGCAACTTCATTGCGATTCCAGTGCGGCGCCTGAGTCGAGCTCCAGAACGTCAGCCCTCGTGTAATCGGATCGGGAATCGCGGCAACCGCTCGCGGCTCCATTGGCACGGGGTG
>JBGTJM010000341.1:0-2222 GCA_041745115.1 Thermomicrobiales bacterium | reverse complement strand
GTCGCCAGGTTGTGGCGATACATACGTCATTCTGGGTAGATACCCAAGGGTGCTCTTTGACTGTACCTTCTCAAATATCTGTGATTCTGTACATGGAAGTGTGCTGCTGCCCAACTACTCTGGAACTGTCGAAGAACCCGGGGATCGGGACGACGGCCATAGCAGAAACAACCATCGGAAAGGAGAGCCGGATCGAGTTGAGAATCGTTGGTAGTCGCTAGATGGCTGCCGGATCAGAAGAAAAAATCTGTTGCACCACGCTAATCGTGAATTGTAGATCTAAGGGAGAATTACTAATGACTGCTCAAACTGTTGTTCACCACGAAGTCGCCAACCGCTCATATGATCTTCAGGATGCCGCGCTCTATCTTGTCTGGCGAAGACCCGAAGACACTCAGCCAGCCAGCTATCAGATCCCAGTTTCTCAGCTGAACGCCCTCTTCGAAGAGTCGATCACCTGGGAAGACGCGGAGTGGCAATAGTCGCTCGTCATGGAAGAGCGTTTTGTACCGGGTGGCTGTTGAACGGCCACCCGGTTCGGGAGTTCGGCAGGCCAAGCCTGGTCCGCTCCGCTCCGACACGGCTTAACCAGCAGATGACGCTGCCACTACCCTTCCGGCCGATTTCCACGCGTCACGCTGTGACGATCGTCGAGGTTGGTTAAGGCTCCTGAAAACTGCGAATCCCAACCTCCAGAGTGAACTCGCGAGGATCGTTGGCGAAGACGACGAACCCGGTATCCTGCTCATTGCTTGGGAGCAGGGTGATCGTGAAAGCGACGGACTCATTGACTCCCGCACCGCTGAGCGTGGCTTCGACAACGACTTCGATCGCAGACCGATCACCGTCGTTCGTCACGCTGATTGGAAGCTGATAGCCAGAATCAGTCTGGGTCACGCTTGTCACATCGGCGTGAGTCACCAGGATTGGCGGGTCGTCCGCACCGGTGATCATCAACCACACGATCAACGCCACGACCCCACCAACAATGGCGATGCTCGATACGAGGGTAACGTTCTCGGAGGGTGATCGACGAAGCTTGTTGGCAGGTTTGCCAGGATCATTGCTCATATCAGAAGTCGTCCGGCCGCACCACCAATGGACGTTGGCAAGGTCATCACTACGGCAAGCGCGACGATTCGGTGCAGGGAGTCATCTGTACCGATATGACCAAAAAGGGTGAGAATCACAACCGACACCAACAGTGATACGAGGTAGCAAAGTGCAGTCTCGCTGAGGGGCGTCTGAAAGGGAGCATTCTGCGGATTGTGCTGAAATCCACTGACGAAAACGATACCGTAGGGTATCAGCAGAGATAGAGCGGTGAGCGCCAGCACATTGAAGCCATTGACTTGAGTGGCCAGAAAGGGCACTTCGTCAGTCGGCGCGATCGACACCGCGATGAACACTCCACCGACAGCCGTCGCGCCAAGATCATTTGCGAGCTCATGCCAGGTTGTTTCGGATGGGGGGGCTTCGCCCTCAGCGCCAGTTACCCTGTCTCGATTCTGGCCAAAAACCGAGTTGGCGATCGACACGCCGATACTCAGCGGAATCGCTTCCAGCACTATTTTTCCAATCGACGCGCGTAGCGAGTGGTCGGGCGTTAACTGCCCTAGCGCCAGCAGCAGGATCGTGGCAGTCACAATCCCGATCGCGAGTGCCTCGATAGCCTGAACGACGACCAATGAGTGAGATCGCTCGAGCTTGAAACCTGCAAAGTAGTCGAGCAGAAAATTCATCGAGAGGGCGATCAGGAGGAAGATCAGCAGGTGCCTAAGCGAAATTGTGGCGCCACGTGACCACATTTCAAAGGTGTAGATCAGAGGGATGGCGAAAATGCAAGCGCCGGAGACTCCTCGCACCAGGTCCACAATCTCGTCTCGCCATGTGTGTGGCACCAGCGAGCTGGAATGGGTCATCGCTGGGGGCATAGGCTATCCGGATGCGGCCGATCACATGATCGAGCGAATCAGCGCGCGCAATGTCTATCCCATGAACCGAATGAAGTCGGTCAGCGTGTAATGACCGTAAACGTTCCAGCGGACGACATGCCACCGGTTCATCGATGACGATAGCACCTGCGTCCCGCCCCATGCGTCGAAAGCGATTCGGTATCCGGCGTCCTGGACCACGCGCGTCGTCGTGCTGTTGTAGTCGCCGTACGGATAGGCGAAGCAGACAATGCTCTCGCCCAGAATGCCATCGAGCCAGACCTTGTT
>JBGTJM010000340.1:0-2303 GCA_041745115.1 Thermomicrobiales bacterium | reverse complement strand
TCTTCTCGGACGAACCCGGCATCTATATCGAAGGCGAGTTTGGAGTGCGCATTGAGGATTCCGTCGTATGTACCGCCGACGGTGGTCGTCGCCTGAACGAAGCCACGCGTGACCTGACGGTCATGGACTGACACGATGCGCAATCGTGCGCATGAACGTGTGAGCCAAACCACGATTTCGCTCAGGGAGTGGATGCCCATGGTGTAGCATTTGCCATGGGTTGGCGTATATCGCGATATCGTCCGCGCATTGCGCATTGGTTGAAAGTGCAACGGTCTGTGTTGCCGAGATTTGCGCCTCTCGCGAGCGCGTTAACCCTTTTCTGCACCAATCGTCAAACCGGAAATGAAATAGCGCTGGAGCGCCAGAAAGACGATCAGTGTCGGCAGCGCAACGAACACGGAGGCGGCGGCAATGAGGTTGTCATCCGTAAAGAACTCACCGCCGAGATTTGCCAACGCCGACGTGATCGGCCGGTCGGCTCCCTGCTGTTCGAGCACCACCGCCCAGAAGAAGTCGTTATAGATCCAGGTGAATTCGAGTGTGGCGAGCGCCGCCAAGGCAGGCAATGTGAGCGGCATGATGATCTGCGAGTACTGCTTCCAGACACCCGCTCCATCGATCCGGGCGGCCTCATTGAGCGATTTCGGCAGCAGCTTCATGTAGTTGCTCAACACGAACGTACAGAAACCACTTTGAAATGCCACATGGATCAGAATCAGACCAAGAGCGCTACCGTTGAGCTTTCCGGAGTTCGAGAGCCATAGCGGAAGCTCGACCCGGTTATAGAACTGAAAAAGCGGCTGGATGATGATCTGCGGCGGCAGCAGATTGCCGGCGGTGAAAAGGGCCAGCAACGCGATATTGAATCGCCAGGAGTAGCGGCTTGCTACGAAGGCGACCATGCTGGCAAAAAAGAGCGTCAGAAACAGGGCAGGAATCAGGATGACCGCTGTGTTGAGGTATTTTCGGGCAATATCGCCCTGCTCCCAGGCGTTGCGATAGTTGTCCAGAGTCAGCGTCTCAGGTCGAGAGAAGAATCCGTTCTGAACCGTTTCGGCAAATGGTCGGAACGAAGAGAAGATCGCGCCAACGATCGGAATCAACCAGACCAGAGCAGTGAGGGTGACAAAGGCATAGAGCAGAATTCGCCCGGGTCGGAGCCGAAATTTCCGGCTCGGTGTCGGTGCAGCCATGGTGCTCACTACGTGTCAGCTCCTTCCTGCGTTCTCCTGTAGTGATTTGTGACGTACCAGATCACAAATCCAAAGCTCAGCAGGAACAAAATCGTGGCGTAGGCGGAGCCGCGACCGACGTTGCCTCCTCCCTCTCCGAGAAGATTGTTCGTGGTCAGAATGGCAAGGACTTCCGTCTTTCGAGGGGTGTTCAGAACGTAAATGATGTCGAACGCCCTCAATGCTTCGATCACGGTTATGACAACGATGATCACATTTATCGGTTTGAGCGAGGGAAAGACAACATGTCGGAACGTCTGCCATTCGTTGCTTCCATCGAGCATCGCCGCTTCCCGCAGCGAACTGTCGACGGCCTTCAGCCCTGCCAGATAGAGCACCATGATGTAGCCAGTGTGTCGCCACGCAATGGCCACCAGGATCGCAACGAAGTTGTGCGATATTCCGTACTTGTCGCCAAAACTGATGAGAAACGACTGATTTCCCAACCAGTCGACCGGTCCTCCTCCGCCGAATATCTGCGTTGCCAGTCCATTCTCGGTCGAGTAGATCACGCTCTTCCACATGAATCCGACCACTGCGAGCGAAAGCACGACCGGGGCGAAAAAAACCGTCTGATAGATGCGTGTGCCTCGGATGTTCTTGTCAAGGAGATAGGCGATAACGATCCCGAGGGCTGTGGGGCCAACGAAGAGGAAGCCCATCAATACGACATTATTGATGAGCGCCTGGTAGAAGTTTCGGTGAAAGACTGTGACGATCTGACGATAGTTGGTGAGCCCAACCCATTCCATGTCGCTGAAACGGATTCCGTTCCAGTTCGTGAATGACAGGAAGATCGACGAGATCGTGGGAATCCAGACGAGTGATACATGCAGAAGTGTCGGAATGCCCACCATGAGCAGCACGATCCATCGATCGCGTCCATCGAATTGCCGCCCGCGGCGAGCTTTCGGTTGCTTGGACGAATGCTCTGGATTCTGAACCCTGGTAGCTACGGCCAAGGACTAAAGTCCCTTCATTGCCCGATGCGAGATGCTCCCGCCGGTCCGGGCCGGCGGGAGCGATGTTCGTGACTATCCCAGAATGACTTCAGCCTGGGCCTGCATG
>JBGTJM010000339.1:0-6075 GCA_041745115.1 Thermomicrobiales bacterium | reverse complement strand
TGCGACCATTGTGAGCATCAACCGGACCGCACTGGTTACTTCGCCATCACATTCGGTGGGAAGCTGATGGCTGCACAACGGCGCGACAAATCGAACCGCTGAAAGCTCCCGTTCCTGATCGTTCTGCAACCGGTTCAGCAGCGCGTTTTGGATGTCGCCATACAAGCCGGGGCTGCCGACACGCACACCAGCAGTGAGCATCACTACTGGCGAACTCGGCAGGCTGGCGGCAATGACCGCGTTTCCAACTTCCAGGATATCGATACGCTCTGGCTCTCGATCGTTCATCCCGGAAAGCGTGACAACAAGATCCTGACGCGATCGCAACGACGCTCCGCCAATCCGCAACGCTGGCCATTCGGGAGGAGTCGGATCGATCAGAACGATCCCGGCCACAAGCTCCGGATACTCAGATTGGAAGTGTCGAGCCAGCAGTCCTCCGATGCTGAAGCCCACCAGCACCACAGGAGACTCGACCTGCACCAATTCCAGAAGGCTCCGCAACTCCTCTGTCGCAACGGCAGCAGTCGCGGGCCTGCCTTCAGTTCCGTCGATCTGAGATGAGCGCCGATCGTACGAGCAAACCAGATTGTCTCTGGCCAGTTCAGGCTGGACCATTCTCCAGTCGCTGATCCCCCCGCCATATCCTCCAAGTAGCACGATCGCCGGTGAACCATCCCCTGAGCAACTGACGCTGGGCTCATGGTCAATCGCGTTTCCATCTGGTCCTTCGATCTGGCTCGCCAGTCCGTCCTCTGGAATTGCTGCACATAGGCCCACCAATAACATCAAAGCAAGGGCGGTACGCCGCAGCGGTGCTGTGCAGAAGGGCAGTAGGGATCGATGCATGACATGTGCCTTTGCATGAACACCTGGTCTTTCGCGTGATCCCATGATTGGTCAGGCATCGGAAACACACCACGCAGCTTGGCCACTTCCCTCTCACCATCTGCCTGACAGAACCTGAACGTTCTGGTTGGAGCTCGGTAACCGCTCGTCGCGCCTCAACTTGAGAACAGCACGAACTTCGGCCAACGGGAAACGAGCAAGCCCGTCACTGGATTCGTCTCCGTGACGGGCTTCACGCATGCTAATTTCTAGGCAAACCAATGCTAAGGTGAGCGCCATGCCCTGGCTTCGTCATCGAAATCGCCGCTCAACGCCACCGGTGCTCCGACTGGAACCGGATGATCGGACCGGGTTCCGACCGGTGGTGGCTCCATGAACGTCGCGACGACAATCAGAAGCCAGAACGCAATGATGAGTGGAATAGCGGCGAATCTTGACCACAGACGTCGAAATTTCCGGGTATCCCGAATTGTGCGGGAGACAACCAGGCCGTGGGCACCGCCAATAGTCCATTTTGGAGCCCCAGAATTCGCTGGAGCCTTGCGGCGAGGATAGGTCTTCCAGTGTTGGCTGAAGTCTGCCGAATCGCTCACTTCCTCCTTCCTTTCATGGTCGGCTTGGCAGCAAATCTCAAATCATTCGTCGCCAGGCAGTCGATCAGACCGCGGTTATGTACGCGAGTGCTATCAACAAGAACGTGAGTGCAGCCACGGTCACCGCGGCCGGAACGGTTAATCGGTTCATCGGTCGGGTGCCGATTTCGTGAGTAGCAGATCGGCTTCGGTTTTGCTCCTCGGCCTGCTTGCACAATCTGCGATGAGCAGCCTCCTGATGCAACGTTCGCTGTCGCGATCTGGAAAGCTCCCGCAATACCTCATCTGAAAGATTCATTCTTGCGACCTCCTGCATACCAGCTGGATGAAAATACAAAAGCTGTCGTTGCCGGAATTGATTTCATAGTGAGGTCACGAGCGAGATGTCACCATGAAGCACAGGCACGCTTCAGGCACCGGTTGCCCACAGCAGTCGCACAGAACCATTCCGATGCTAAAATGTTGCTAATAGCGGCACTTGGCAACATCCGGTTGATGGAAATCGCAACATGCCGGCATCCGACCGACCGCCACTTAAGGACGTGCTCCGTCATTTCCGGCTTTCTGCTGGGCTCAGTCAGGATGAGCTTGCTGAACGATCAGGATTGAGCACGCGCAGCATCAGCGATATCGAGCGCGGTTTGCGCACTTCACCGCATCTCGAGACCATCCGCCTGCTGACGATTGGGCTCGAGCTTTCGGAAACCGAGCGTTCTGCCCTGATTACTGCTGCCCGTCCGGAACTGCATGAGTCCCAGCCTCACGCAGAAGCCAGGCCCCCAGAGAAGGAGAGTGAGTCTCGCCGCCTCGTGGGTCATATCTCCCAATCGCTGCCAATCCCACTGACTGGGATGATCGGCAGAGAGCGTGAGCTCGAAGATGTCGCGGCGCTGATCGAAAGAAAGGGCGCCCGGCTGGTGACGCTGACAGGACCTGGCGGGGTTGGGAAAACCCGCCTGTGCCTCGAAGTCGCCAGACGCGTCTCTGTGCCTGGTCGTCGCTCACCGGCCTTTGTCGATCTTTCAAGAGTGACGCAATCAGATGCCATTGGCTTGGCTGTGCTGGAGGCATTTGGCATCTCACCTGACTCTTCATCGGCCCCGTTGGATCGGCTCACCGCAGTGGTTCGAGCCGAACCGTACTTGCTCGTGCTGGACAATTTCGAACACGTGCTGCAGGGTGCCCAGATCGTCTCCGACCTTCTGGGAGCCGTGCCTGACCTTGCGATCATCGTAACCAGTCGTGTCAGGCTCAATCTCCGGGGAGAGCATGTCGTGTTGGTAGAGCCACTCGAGCTGCCTGCCGAAGACCTGGCCTCAGCAGAATCGCTTGCACAAAATCCCGCAGTACGCCTCTTTGTCGAGCGTGCGCGCGAGACGCACCATGGATTCGACTTCGTTGCTGACAACGCTGAACAGGTTGCAAGCATTTGCCGGCGGCTGGATGGCCTGCCGCTGGCAATCGAGCTGGCCACTTCCTGGTTACGTGTACTCACGCCTCTGGAACTGCGCGCCAGGCTTCACGATCGGCTTCCGACCCTTGGCGGTGGTGCGCGCGACGCTCCCGCCCGCCAGCAGACGCTTCGCGATACGATCGGCTGGAGCCTCGATCTGCTGACCCAGTCCGAGCGAGAGCTTTTTCGTGTGCTGGGGGTTTTCATCGGCGGCGCGCACTTCGACGCTATTCAGCATGTGCTGAGCTCGACCGCCAGTTCTGTCGACAGCATGCTGGACGGCCTTTCCGCACTTGTCGATAAAAGCCTCGTTCGTCAAACAATCGATTCTGCTGGGGACACCCGGTTCACCATGCTCGAAACGATTCGCGAGTTCGCGGTTGAAATACTTGACTCACACGACGACCGGAACGCTGTCCGCGCTGCCCATGCGGCCTGGATCCTCGCGCTCGCCGAGAAGGCAGAGCCGTTCCTTGTCGGCCCCGACGAGCCCCATTGGCGCAATCGGCTCACAACAGAGCAGCCGAACATCAGGGCAGCGCTACGTTGGTGTATCGAGTCAGAAGATACCGATACCGGATTGAGAATTGGAGGCGCGATCTGGAGGTTCTGGGCAACCCGCGGAAGGTTACTCGAAGGACGCGACTGGCTCGAACGATTGCTGGCCCTTCCCGAAAATGGCACCCCTGCCGTGCGTGCCAAAGCGATCCACTCGCTCGGCAATCTGGAACATGACCTGGGCGACTTTGAGGCGGCTCAATCTCACTTCGAAGCAGGACTGCGCGTTCGTCGCGAAATCGGCGACAAACAGCTGATTGCGAACTCTCTGAACGGACTCGGACTCGTGGCGTTTGCCCAGCGGGAATTCGATCTCGCACGCCAGTTGCACGAGGAGAGCCTTGCCATCAGCCAAGAGGCGAATCACCTCGTCGGAATTGGTAATTCCTACTCCAACCTTGCTGATGTGGAAAAGGCCGTTGGCGACATCGAGCGTTCAAAATTACTTCAGGAGCAAGCGCTGGCGGTACGGCAAACGCTCGGCGATAACGATAGCATCGGGTTTTCGCTCTACAATCTTGGCTCAATTGCTCGTGAAAACGAGGAGGACGACATAGCCCTTGAGTTCCTGGATAGCGCGCTCGCGCTGTTCCGGACCTCCGAAGACCAATACGGAGCAGCATTCGCGCTTACGGACCTGGGACTCGTCCATATCGCCCGAGGCAACACTGCGGCAGGAGCGGCCTCGCTTATCGCAGCAATCGATCTGCGTCAGGAAATGGGTGATCGTCGCGGTCTCATTGATTGCCTGGAGGCGGTGATACCGTTTGCCGTCAAGGCGGGCCAAGACGATCATGCCATGTCGCTGGACGGCGCTGCATCACGTCATCGGGAATTGCTCAATGCACCTCGGTCTCCAGTGGAACAACGCAGTGTCGACCACTGGCTCGAACATGCGAGCAATCACAGTGCCGGTACCGCATCCTCAACTCGGCCATTCTCCCAACCTGGCTCCATTGAGTCTGACGTCGCGTTCGCCAGATCTGTGCTGACGGAGATTCTGGAAAACTGAGAGAACTGGACAGATCACGAGTCGGTTGTGATAAGCAGGGATCGGCGCGGGCCTGCCGATCACTCCTCCTCGAAGTAGTCGTTGTCGATACGCTTCACGACATACGTCGACGCCGCGGCCACTCCGACATCATGATCGATCATGTAGCTCGCAAGCTCTTCACCATCGATCAGTACGATCCTCTTGCCGATAATCCGCACAAAATCGCGGGCTTCATTCGTGAAGCCTGAGGTTGTTATCAACACGCCCTTGTTTGCCCGCTGCCCTTCAAGACTGCCTGTGAACGCCTGGACTGTCGGCCGCCCAACCGGATTGGTCCAACGCTTCGCCTGAACATAGACAACGTCGAGTCCAAGTTTGTCCTCATTGATTATTCCGTCAATACCTTCGTCGCCGCTTCTGCCAATCGCCTTCGCAACTCCTCCCCTTGATCCGCCATATCCCATCGCTACGAGGAGATCGACTACGACCTGCTCGAAGAACTTCGGTGAGCCATTCCTCAGACGAATCAGCAAATCATCTGCGAGCTGAATCCTTAGCGTCTGGTAGCTCATCTCCAGATTCTCTTCTGGACTCAACTCACTGTCAGATGAAAGTTCGGTAGTTCCCTCAGGTAAACGAGCCTTCACTCCGCTTCTTTCCCGAAATGCACGAAACTCCTCGTATTGATTCAGGAATTCGTTGTCCAGAAACGCAGGATTGCCAGCCAATACCGCTCTGCCGCGATCGGTGATCCGGAGAAATCCGCGTTGTGGCCGCTCAAGGAGCTCCGCACGTGTGATGTAGAACGCGGCCCAATGAACGCGGCTACGGAACGTCGTCATGCGGCCGCTGGGGATAAGCTGCTCCCGCTCTTCTTGGGTCAGACCAAATTCGTCTTCAAGGACTGGTACGACTTCTCCAAACTTGCGAGTCTGGCCGTCACTGAGAAGCTGCAACAGCGGAAGCATGACCGTTTCGTACTTCGGAATCGGCACTGGCCCTCCCGTCCGTCAACCAACTATCACTTCGGATGGTAAGCAGTATCGCAGAGCGATTGGAACCCAATGGCTCTCGCCTGCCTGCATCCTGCCCCGTAGTCATATGACCGACGCTGATCTATGCAGGGACCACGATCTATTCGGGCTCGACCAAACTCGAATCATCGGTCGGGCGCGTCTTCCTGCCACGGCACCCCTCCTTCCAGAATCGTCACCAGCGTTGTCATGTCGATGTTCCCGCCGGAGACCAGGCAGACCACTTTTCCGCCTCCGGCCATTCCCGCCAGCGCGGCCGCAGCTGCAGCGGCACCAGCGCCCTCCGGCACCACACGGTTGCGCTCGACGATCAGCCGGAGTGCTTCAGCAACGTGCTCCATCGTCACCACCAGCGACCCATCCGTGACCTGCTCTGCCAGCTCGAACATCTCGTCATTCACGAATGGCGAACCGATGCCGTCGACGAAATTCGGGGTAAACGGCACCTCCACCGGGTGCCCTGCTCTGAGAGACGGTGCGAGCGGCGCACCGGTATCGACTTCGCAGGCAAACACTTTGCAGTCCGGCTTTAACGCCTTGACCGCCGAAGCAATTCCGCAACAGAGTCCGCCACCGCCCCACGGCACAACAACC
>JBGTJM010000338.1:0-2142 GCA_041745115.1 Thermomicrobiales bacterium | reverse complement strand
CGAGAAGATGTGGCTCAGTGGCTCTTGCCGAGCCGGCTGCTGGCGAGATATAGCCGGCGACAAGTCCGGTAGGAGTGCCTCGTACAGGAACGAACACATCGTCGAGTTCCGCCTCGAAAAGGACTTCAGTGCCGGATGTCGAAATGGTGGCGAACACGAATTCGGCGGGTGATGAAGGACTCGGTGCCGCGAGAGATACCGTTGCTGCAACAGAGATTGCACCCTCGTCTGACAAATCAACGACTCGAACGAAGATCGACGAGATCTGATCGACCGGTGTCGACACCGGGATTGGGTACGACGCGAATGACGTGGTGGTCCAGAGAAAGACTTCCTGTCCGGCGCTGCCCATCGAGATACCCGCCACGTCGCCGCGACTATTGGACGCATGAATCTCGGCGGACTGGCCGGGCAATGCGATCACATCGATCGGTTCACTGTCTGGCGTGCATGTCCAGCGAAGGAGAGAGGCGAGGGTCTGCCCGCTGACGACTCCCGAGTCGCTGATGAACGCAGGGGTAACCAAGCCTGTTCCTCCGGTGACTGGCGCAAGCTGTTCGGAAGAGGGGCAGCGCCTCATGGTCCCGTCGATCCAGATCACGGGGACAGGGAAGTCAGCGGGTTCATCTGGTGGAGTCAATCCGACAGCGTTTCCATTGTTGTCGATTGCGGAAAGGTCTGCGGTGGCGCCATCCGTATCGAGCGATTCGGCAGTTCCATCTGGCCGCCAGAGCGTGGGAACAGAGGTGTCATCTTCGATCGTGTTGCCGCCAACGAGACCGGAGTCAGCAAGATCAGCGAACCAGCCACCCTGAGGGGAATCGAAGCGGGCGACCTCGATCAGCTCGTAGTTGGGAGCGCCGGAAGCAGTTTGCGCGCTTGCGGAACCGGCGTGGACAACCCGGTGAATCGATGTGGTAGCGACTGCCGCAGCGCTGATGAGAAGAGATCGTCTGGAGACAGGCATTGCGGTTCCTTTCAGTGGAAATCCTAGAGCGAGGCGTTGTTCAGACTGAGATCGAGACCGGGAGCCCTCCAGGCGCAGAAGTTCTCGAAAGCGATCACTCCTGGTCGGCGTAATCGAATCGTACGAAAGGTAACCGGGCCGCTGGATGGTGGCCGAAAACGATGATATTCATCTGATCACCGTTCTGGGTGGCTTGTTTCCTGCCAAGGTAAACAGTACGATGCTCCTACCGACAATCTGTCAGACGAGTGAAGGGAAACTGCATTGAAGTTGAAGCTAAGCATGGTTTCTGCGGCTGTCGCAATGGCTGCACTCCTTGGTGTCCTGGTGCTTGCCGACGCAGGAGCCAAACAAGAGGAAACACCTGAACCGGGAACGAGCTCTAGTGAGCAACTCGGCTACGTGCGAACGCCGCTTCCAGGTGACGCGCTGGCTCAGGACCAGACACTCGAAGTATCACGTATTACCCTCGTCGGCGGGGAGTCGACTGACGCATATCAGCATCCCGGAGCCGCCATTTACCTGGTAACTGAAGGCGAACTTTCGATCAAAATCAGTCCTACCTCTGCTACGGTGCGGGTGTCGATTGGTGATCCTACAGTGCTTGTAGACCCGACCGATTGTTCAGAAGGATGCGAAGCGTCGCTGGAGGCAGATTTCTGGATTTCGTTCGATCAGCCAGTCGACATCGAAGGTCTGGAGGCAGTAGGCGAGGACACGGCAGTCGTGTATATCATAAGCTTGACGAATGAATCTGAAGCGGTTTTCGTCACGGCTGGTGAAACCGAGAGAAGACTCATGCTGTCTGGAGACTCAAAAGTACCCTGACCGGTATCGGCGATGAGGTTACAGTTCAACCGCTGTACTCAAGCCTCCGAACCATATCAACCGCTTCGCGCAAGCTGAGCGAGCTGCCGGCAAGCCAGTTCAGCGCGAAAACGTCCGCAGGCTGGGACGCCCTAAGATATGACAAGAGTGGTGTTTTGATGGCCGTTCTGCGAGGGGTTGGCTGAACTCGTATTTTCTCCATCTCTGTCTGCGAGCAGGCCAGAAGATTGATCGCTCTTCTGGAATCACCCGTTGCAGCGAGAATCATGGCTACCGTATCGAGAGCCTCGACCAGTTGCCTGCGTTCTCCAATCTCGCTGAGGAGTTTGACCGAATCACGCGCAAAT
>JBGTJM010000337.1:0-9968 GCA_041745115.1 Thermomicrobiales bacterium | reverse complement strand
GCAGCTCTGCCGCAATGTCCTCCACGGGCTGATCCGGGCCGGTGGTGAACACCTCACTGGTCATCACATCGGCAACGGTAATCCCAAGATCGTTCGACTGTTCGGTACTCATACTTCTCACTGTTCCGTTGATCTGGGCCTGGCTGAGCATCGGGCTCGCATACAGGAAGATTGTAGGCAATGTTATGAAAGCGTGCGACCGTCGCAACGACGATAGCAATTGCGCCATCACCGACACAGAGCGGCTTGAATCAGAGCTGTCAGCCGACGCTCCGATTGAATCGCTCAATCGCGCCCATGAGCTCATCGATCAGCACTTCTTGCTGCTCAGGATCTCCGTTGACCACGCAGCCCCGAATGTGGTCTTCCAGCACGACCAGACCAGTCGCTCTGAGTCCGGCAATGACGGCAGAAATCTGCGTAAGGATGTCAACACAATACTTATCGTCTTCGACCATCTTGTGTACTCCGCGGACCTGCCCCTCGATACGCCGCAATCGCGCCAGAATGCGCGCTTTGTCCGCATCGTAGGAGGCCGGTTGAAGGTGTTGGTGCGATGCATCGATGGCCGGCGGCGCAGTATCGTGGGCAATCTGGTCGGAGGTCTCGTCGCTCATGGAGATGAAGAGTACCACTGGCCTGCCGCTCTCCGCGCATGGTGAACGAGAAACGCGAGATACTTCCACAGGCTATGGGCAGACATGATCCCTCTGGAAAGGCAACGGCGCGCGTATGCATATTCTGCTGGCCACAGATGGTTCCGCCAACGCTCAAGCGGCAGTCGATATGCTGGCTGAATGGTCCTCTGCAGACCGGCATTCGGATCCGGTCACGGTCCTTGCAGTTGTGGCGAATATGCCGATCCTCGGGTCGGATCTCGAGTTGCCGGAACCGGCAATCAGTTCTGAAGCAAAACGACACAGCGAGACAGACATCGCGGAACAGCTGGTGAGCTCAGTAAGCAGGTCGCTATCAGGCCTGGGCTATCAGGCAACGCCCCTGGTTCGGGCCGGAAAGCCCGCAGATGAGATACTCGCCTGCGCCAGAGAAATCGGTGCCAACATGATCGTTCTGGGCCTGCAGGGGATAGGCCGTGTAAGACGACTGGTTGCAGGATCAGTAGCAACCAGCGTAGCCCGCCTCGCGAATGTTCCCGTATTGCTGGCCGATCAACCGGCCTCACTGTCGCCAATGCTCATCGCCGTTGATGGTTCATCCGGCTCTGAGCGAGCGATCAGTACCGTGGTGGGGTTGCCGCCGGGATCCATAGTGCAAGCGACGCTCCTGCACGTCACTTCAGAGGAGGTCGCACCTGATTCACTGCATCAATCGCTGGCTGTCGGTGCCAGGTTGCTCCAGACGCGCGGTATTCCTGCCACGCAGATCTCCGCCAGGGGAAACGAAGTCGACGAAATCCTGCGAGTAGCAGAGTCCATCGGCGCACGCGCGATTGCAATGGGTGCTTCGACCCGAAAAGTCGAGGGCGAGCCCATCCTGGGCACCACTGCAAACGGGGTGATCAGTCGCGCACCATGCACAATCCTTGTTGCTCGTTGAACGATTAGGTGTCGACGCAAACGCAATACGCCGTGAACTTGTTACACTCGCTTCGGCATACCCGATTTGCCGGGCCAGTTGGACTTTTCAGAGGAGCTTTCACACGATGCGTGGGGTCTTAAATCGTAGAACGTTTTCAGCTGGAGTGCTTGCAGGTGCAGCGCTCATCGGCCAGAACATCCGGACCATAAGCGCCCGGGAAATCGCACAATCGCGAGCCAAAATGCAAGCTGTTCCCGCGGATCCCATCGCTCTGGGTCTCATGGTGGAGATCGTCCAGAGCACCGCAAACCTCGATCAGGTGGTGGCCCAGATTGGCAGAGAGCCAGCCATTGTGATGTTCCACACTCACTGGGGAAATGAATCGGGCATCTTCAACCAATCGCTCTTCGAGTTTGTCCTCGAGCGAGGCGTTACGCCGCTCGTTACATGGGAGCCATGGCGCCCGCTCTATGCTGGCGGCCTCGCGGTATCGGAGCAGCCAGACTTTGCACTACGCACGATTGCTGCGGGCCAGCATGATGCCTACATCGAATCCTGGGCGAACGGCATTGCGGCGCTCGGCGAAATCGTCCTGGTTCGATTTGGCCATGAGATGAATGGTGACTGGTATCCGTGGGGGATTGGCGTAAACGGCAATACCGCATCCGATTTTGTCGAAGCCTGGCGCTACCTGCACGCGAAGTTCGAAGCTGCGGGCGCGACCAACGTGCGGTGGGTCTGGACGCCGATCGCCGGAGGCTCTACCCAGTTCGACGAGTCATTCCCGGGCGACGCCTATGTTGACTACGTCGGGATGAGCGGCTTCAACTGGGGAACTACTCAGCAAGCCTGGGGAGTTGGAGTCTGGGAGACATTCGAAGAAATCTTCACTCCTACGTACGAAGCGCTCCAGGATCTCAGTGACAAGCCGATCATCATTGCCGAAATGGCTTCTGCTGAACAGGGAGGCGACAAAGCGGCCTGGATAACCGAAAGCTTTCTGCTTCAGCTGCCGCTGTCGTTTCCAGAAATTCGGGCAGTGGTCTGGTTTAACATCGTCAAGGAGACGGACTGGCGAATCGATAGCTCACCAGAATCGCTTCGCGCGTTCGTGACTGTTGCCAACAGCGCATATCTGGCAGGTGAACTCGGCGCAGAGCCATAGCGGGTCGAATGCTCGGAGTCGGTTATTCGAATGGACGGAGCACCGCCAGCCTCGGAGCTCGCAGCCGAACCTCTCCGACAGAGGGGTTTTCGAGCGCAATATATAAGGATTCCGTGCCTTCTCCACACATGATCCCGGCTCTGGCTCGCTGCCATATCTGGGTCGCAGAGGGTACACCCATCAACTGGGCCTGCGATATGGCCACCGTCTCGCCATCACCGGATCGGCATTCGATCGCCACGTAGGCCATGCCCACCTCAGGAATCTCCAGCCAGTAGTCGATTGTCAGGACATAGAGCCTGTCTCCCGACGCGGGCATATGGAGCCGTACCGGCTCCGAAACGCTCGAGCTGCCGAAAATGACGAGCTCGCGCGAATTTGAGGGGCCGATTTCGACGTCCGTGTGCGAACCGAGAATCTGCCATCCTGCAGCGCTGTGATTGCGCGAATAGTCGGCCGGCCAGCCAGCGGTAGGTAAACTCTCTCCGATCGTGGCTGATCTTCGAACGTACAGATCTACGGTCGGCGCAGTGCTCCACGGATCATCGAACTTCTGGTGGAGAACCCGTTCGTAGCCAAGGGCAGCAAGATCTCCCTGCGAAGTGGAGCTCAGCCACTCCCGCCATGTGTAGTCGCCATAGGCATGGATGAGCACTGGAGCACGCCCAATCTCGTCCACAGAGCGAACCACCACATCCGGGTGGTACGACGTAATTGCCGTGTACATGAAATCGTCAGCGTAGATGGGTATCCCATAAACCGCCCCGGAGGAGGCAACATTCGCGGCGCTTTTGAAGGGCTCTTTCTGAGCGTCATTGTAAATATTCATCAGAGAAATCATGGAGAAGGCGAGCAAGGCAGTAATCGAGGCCAGCGAGAGAAAGCGCGCTCCGTTGGGCACTCGCCCAAACGGAGCCGAACCTGCCAGCACAACCCATCCCAGCACGGCAAATAGCACGGTTCGATCTGCGTATCCCGGACTGACCAGGTAGCTCATCAGGGCAGCAGACGCAATCGTGCCGACCAGCAGCGCCGCACCAGTGACGAATGCCAGGCGGTAGCGGCCACAAAGCGACGCGGAACTCAGAAATAGCAGGGCGGCCACAATTGCAATGGCGAATGGCCGAAATTGCGGCCACTCGCTCCACGGCGTCGCTACGACTCCCCAGTAGTAGCTCGATTCCCCCGGAAGACCCATCACGGTCAATGCAGAGTCAAAGATCTTGGCTCTTGTCACGACAAGGTATTCACGGGTTTCCAGCTCATCGATGGTTGCGACAAGCTGAGTCACCCACGGCAGATAGAGGAGCCCGGTCACAACTGAGACTACAAGCCACTCTCTGGGAAGACGGCGCGCCTTCCAGCTTACATATCCGACGATGACCACCTGTGGCGCCAGTCCATAGAGGGCGCTGTAGTCCAATAGCATGGCCAGGAGCAGCGTGAAGCCATACCCGATTCCCCAGACGATCGTCCTCTGCTCAAGGAACCTGATCAGCGCGACATACGAACAGGCGACAGCGAACGCCGTTGGCGCGTACATCCGGCCGTCCTGCGAGTACCAGATATGAAGTGGCGAAATGGCCAGAATGAAGCTGCTCAGCAGTGCTGCGTTGCGATTCACAAGGTGTCTGACCAACACATACATGACCGGGATCGTCGCTGCACCAGTGACCAGGCTGAGCGCCCGCGCAGCCATCGGGTCAGAAAAAACGAGCGCCATTGCCTTCACGAGAGCGTAGTAAAGCGGGGGGTGATTGTCGTACGCTCCATCGAGTCCGAGGACCGCAAACCATGAAAGACGGGAAAACTCGACCGTATAGACCTCATCGACCCACAAACTCAGGTCGTTGATTCGGTACAGCCTCAGGCCGAAACCAAGGCAGAGAATGGCGAATGGCAGAATCCAGTGCGGAATCGCAACAGCATGGCTAAGAATCCGGCCGATCGCTCCGCCTGATGAGCCTTTTGGAGTGGCCGTCAACTGCACGGCTAGTCTCCGATTTCCGTCGAAAGCTCTGGTTGAGCGATCGGGGCATGACGTGCAAATGGGTTCACACCAAACCAGCTCTTTCGGATGAATCCGGCCAGCGGCAAGATCTGTAGCAGTGTCAGATAGGCCAGACCCATGTCGAATGCTGACCAGCTAGCACTGTTGAGGACTCGATACATGAGCGCGCCACTCAGTACGGCGAACGCAACCATCTGCACAACCGTGCTCGTCCAGTACCAGTGAAAATCGTCCGTTTTCCGAGTGATCCGGTAGACATATCGCGCATCAGGTCCGTCGATCACCGCGCGGAAGAACGAGCGGGCATAAACCGGCGCCAGCCCAATCAACATCTCCTTCAGGCGCCAGGCAGTCTCAAATGGCTGCCGACCGTTCAGCGCGATCAGGAATAGCTCCGAAGACACGATGAGTGGCCAGAACCGATACGCTGCCTCGAATCCCGACAGCTCCATCGGGTAGATGCCGGTTACCAGCGAGATCGGCAGCACGACGATAAAGACGATCGTCGCGAGGCTGTGGAGATAGTAGAACGCCAGCTGAGAAAACTGAATACGTTGCCGGAGGTTCAGACCGTCGAGATGCCACCAGAACATGATCCGAAGCGTGTCGAGTGACCAGGTTCCTCGCTGCTTGTAAACGTTTTCGATATCCTCCGGAGCGTGCTGGGCCACCGCACCATATATCGGCAAATAGGCGCTGTTCCAACCTCTCCGAAGGGCTTCTACACCAGAGAGGAGGTCCTCGACCAGACTCCAGGTGGGGAAGTCTCCAATATCCGCCAGCGCTTCCTCTCGCCACACGAGACCAGAACCGCAAGGAAAAACAGAGTTGCCATCGTGCCGGGCAAGCATGTTGCCGTGGTAGAAAAGCGGCTCGAGATTATTGAACGGATCGCCTTCGCTGACCTTCGCCGACTTGATCGTCTGGACATACGCGAGTTTCGGGTCCTTTTCCAGCAGTCCGACAGTCTGCCGCAGGAAGTCGGGATCGCCAACTTCATCGTCAGCGTCACGCGTTTCGATGAACCGGATTTCAGGATATCGAGATCGAATCAACTCAAGTGCAGCGTTCAGGTTCCCGGCCTTCGCATCGCCGCGACGATCGACCGAACCACGCTGCGGTGGGACGTTGTAGATGATGTTGGCTGAGGCGTACATTTTGCGAAGACGGGCCACTTCCAGCTCGACGTCTCGGGTCTTCCCATCATCGCTCACCACAATGACCATACGATCAGTTGGCCAGTTCTGTTGCAGAACAGACTCGACCGTGCGCGAGACCATCCGAACCGGTTCGTGCATTGTCGGAATGAGAATGCCGACCATCGGTTCGTTGCCGTTCTCGACCGGTGCCGGGACCGGAGCAGATCGCCTCCACTCAGTGACAAAGGTCGCCAGCGTCAGGGCCATGGTCATGCCAAGTGCGATGGTGAATGGCACGGACATCCAGAGATGATCGACGTTCAGGTGCAGTAGCAACCACGGGCCACACCACAGCGTGCTCCCAAGCGCAAAGAAGCCCGCGAGGCGGACCGCCCAGGTGTTCACGACGTGTCGCCAAATGGTTGGGAATTGAACCAGAGCTCGGCAGGCGCCGGTTGTTCCTGAATAGTAAAAACGTTCGAGAAGTATGTCGGCTTCAGCATCGTCGCATATGAGAGCTCGAATCCGCCGCAGGATGTGGCAGCGCTTCCGACGAATGCGGGCCATGCCAGTGGCTCGCTAAGCTCGACCATCCAGGAGAATGCGCACAAATCAAGAAGCTCTGAATTACCAAGTATCATCTCTGCATCCACGAGGTCTTCAGGCGTTTCGATAAGACCTGAGTCGTAAAGAACCACGGCGAATGGCCATTGCTCGTTCACCAGCACTCCATCGCCCGGATCCATAGCCGCGACGATCCGATCGCTGATTGGCCGGTAGTCAGGCCACGATCGATCGAATCCGCCAACATGTACCAGCGACACCAGCAGTACTAGCACCACAGCCAGCCCAAACGACGCCAGATTGGGTCCTCTCAGGCTCAGGTACGACAGTCCAAGACCAATAACCGGATAAGCCATCAGCGACCCGGCTGCCAGATCCGGGAAGACAAGAAGGCGACTTGGATCCGCCAGAAGAAGCAAGGCAAGAAGCCAGAACACGGGAAGCACAAGCAGCGATACCGCCATCCGTCGCTCTTTGCCGGCTGCTTTCCAGCAACCATGCATGGCGATCAGGAGGGGAAGTGCACCCCAGATCAGGAGCAATCCGCGCTTGGTCGAGGCAGACGCAAAATCTCCTGTGGAAAGGTGCGGAGTCAGAAACTGATACGACTCCATTGCGATCTCGACCTGTTGGGAGAACGCCTCGAAATAGACAATGAACCCGAGCGAACTGGAAAGAAGCAGCACGACCAGATCGAGTCGCCCTTTTCGACCACGCATCGTCAGCAACAGGAGACCCAACGGTACAACAAAGATCATCGATCGAAACTGCCCCAGGACGGCCAGCGTGAGACCGAGCGAACCAAGCAGTAGCAGCGTGCGGTCGTCTTTCTCGATGAACATCGTGATTGCAAGAAACGCCGCTGCCATTCCAGCGAGCGCGAACGACTCCATCAGCGCGAGATGGGCAACAGTCAGAAACGGAGCACTAACGGCCATCGCCACCGCCGCAAATGCGGCGGCCCGCTGTCCAAACAGATTGCGAGTACCCAGAACGGTTGCAATGAATGCGACGAGAAAAAACGCCAGTGACAACAACCGGGCACCCGGCAAACCGAGAAACTCGTATCCCGCGGCGCTGATCGCCGGCCAGAGCACTGATCCAGGCAAGAGGGTGAGAAACTGATCACTTACGGCTTCGCCTTCCCATGCCCGCAAGCCAGCCGTTATATACAGGGCCTCCTCGGTCGACTCGCCGTTGAATCCCCGCGCAACTCGGATGAGCTGCGCGAAAGCGAGAACCACCAGAATTGCCCAGGGAATTGCCACGGAGCGCACCCCTGCAAATCCCGACGCAATCGATTTAGGTGCGGAATACACCCGATTCTCTGATGCGCTCACCTGATGGTTGTCCCAAGCATCCCTGCAGTAACCGCGAACGACCGAAAACTATCCGCAGCGCCGCACACTGGACAGATCGGCATCGAATGCCATAACGAGATCCGCAAAGGTCGTTCGATCCCACATGCTAGTGAAATCTTCCCGGCCGATTGCGACCATTCTCCGTCACACAAGGGTATCGCACCGGTCCCAGCCTCAAACACAGATGTAGTGCCAAAGCCGGTCAGATCCGGCAAAATCAGACGCTAGCAGTTTACGTCACTACACAGCAAAGCGGAATACCCGCACGTGCTCAATTTGCCTGCCGCCGAAAGAATAGTCGCGGAATTGGCCATCAAATCGCGGGCGAATTCCGAACCTCGCGAAAACACCGACAAGGGTATGATAATCAACGATACAGACGAAGAACAAATGCCGCATGCAAATCCTTCCGTGTTTGCGTTGTGGCCGCGGCAGTGTGAGAAGTTGGAGAATCTGAATCCATTCCCGGTTGAAAGGACAGGCATTCGATGCGTATCCAGAACTGGATAAAAGCGGTTATCACCCTATCTCTGATACTCGTGGCGACGCCGCTCGTGGTGCTCGGCCAGGATGCCACGCCAGAAGCGTCCCCCGAGGCATCGCCAGTTGCAGTCGAACCGTCAGATGGAAGGCCCCGGCCCGCCCAACCGGTGATCGGATCGTTTCCCGGCCCAGGCTCGATCCAGCTTGTCAAAATCGCCGACGGCCTGAACAGCCCAAGGGCGATGGTTGCTCCGGACGACGGAACTGGAAGAATCTTTGTGGGAGAGCGTCCTGGATTGGTGCGCGTCATTGATAGCGATGGAAATCTCCTGCCAGAACCCATGCTCGACATCTCGGATCGCGTGCTGGACAACCACATCGATCAGGGCCTGATCGGGTTAACCGTGCACCCCGATTTCGCGAACAACGGATATCTCTACGTGGCCTACACCGACTTTCTCGGAAACGGTGCGCTGAAGGTCATGCAGTTCAGCATGAGTCCCGACGATCCCAACAAGGCGATACCGTCTAGCGACAAGCTGATCATCCAGATTTCGCGCTCCTCTACGATCAGAAATGGCGGGACGATCGTATTCGGGAACGATGGCTATCTTTATATCGCCTCCGGTGATGGGGGCTGGGCAGGCGGATCCGATGCGTTCGTTGCTCAGAAACTGGACAACCACTGGGGCAAAATCCTGCGCCTGGGGATCGACGTAAGTGGCGAGGATCCTGTGGTGTTCATTCCGCCAGACAACCCGTTTTCCGCAAACTGGTCGACATACGAAGCGCATCCGATCTGGGTATACGGTCTTCGCAATCCCTGGGCATTCAGTTTTGATCCTGCAACTGGTGATCTCTATATTCCTGATGTAGGCGAAGCCGAGTGGGAAGAGATCAATTTCGTTCCTGCGGGCACAAAGGGCCAGAATTTCGGATGGAATCTGTGGGAAGGCTCGCATTGCATAGAGGAAGAAACGAATCGCTGTCCTGATGATGGCGTCTGGCCGATTGCAGAGTATGCCCATGCCGATTGGGGTTGCGCGGTGACCGGAATTGGGGTGTATCGCGGATCGGCGATTCCGTTCCTGGACGGCTTCTACCTGGTGGGCGACTACTGCACCGGCTATATCTGGGGCCTGAACCGAAACACGCTCGGTGACTGGGAGATGCAGGTGCTGCTCGATACAAGCCTGCTTTTGACCTCAGGGGGCACTGGTCCAGACGGCGAGCTCTACGTGATGTCATGCGACTGTATCGCCTACGACGCCAATCGCGGCGTCGAAACCGGAGGCGCTCTCTGGCTCGTCGTGGGAGCAAACCAGGTTCCCGAGGGGATGGAAACCGCGCCGCTGGACGAATAGAACGCGATGCCAGTGCGCCGAACTAGACAAGCACTCGGTAGCGGCAGCCAGCTTTCAATGACTTCGGCCCGGTGGAGTCACTGAGCTGAAGCCCAGCGTCAGCAAAACTGGATCGACCGATGGAATGGTCAGGGGCTGATTCTGTCAGGCGACCTCTGCATCGACAAGCTCTGCTGGGCGGTTTCCCTGACGCGGCTCAACGTACGGTCGAATAGCTAGCGCTGCCGAGGCCCCTTCGCCGGCAGCACTGGCCGCTTGCTTGGTACTGCCAGACCGGCAATCACCAGCCGCAAAGATGCCAGGCACGGTCGTTTGCATCGCTTGGTCGGTGATCACAAACCC
>JBGTJM010000336.1:0-2894 GCA_041745115.1 Thermomicrobiales bacterium | reverse complement strand
CAGTTCGACACTCTGAGACAGCAACGTTTCGTCGCTCTGGGTCCATCGTACGGTGCGCTCGCTGCGAGGACTCGGAAGTACCTTGAAATTGGCTGACACAATCACGCCGAGCGTGCCAAGTGCACCGTGATGCATCCGCATCAGGTCGAACCCGCTCACATTCTTGACAACCATCCCGCCAGCTTTCGCAATCGCGCCTCCGGGGTAGGCTACAGAAATACCGATCAGGTAGTCACGCAGTGTTCCCGCACCCAATCGCTTCGGGCCATAGAGCGCAGTGGCCAGAATGCCCCCGATGGTGGCCGAATCTGGTTGGCCAACTTCAATTGGCAGGGCCTGGCCATGCTCAGCGAGCAATGCCTGAACGGCTGAGAGCGTCTTTCCCGCTTGGACCGAGAGTGTCATATCGGCTGGTTCGTAGGCAATAGTCTGTTTGAGGTGCTGCATCCCGATCAACCAGTCTATTGTTGATGGCACATTCCCCAGACCCTGATGGGTTCCACCTCCCCATGCCACCACACTCTTGCGCTCGGCAGAAGCCGCCGCCAGTAAGCCGCTGAGCTCTTGCTCCGACGAAGGTGTATGGACCTCAGCCAGGGCAAACTGGTTCGGTCGCGACCCGTTGGAATGGAGATTGCCGGATCCTGCCGGCTCCATCCTAAAGGGGGTAGATGCCATATTTCTGCGCCATCGCGGCATTTCTCAATGCCCGAACTTCCCCACACATATACCCACGTGGGAAAAGTTTCTCAGGATTGAATAGAGAGCTCGGGTCGAAGGCATGCTTGATCCCGGCCATGGCAGCAAGATCTTCCGTGTTGTAAACCAGCGTCATGTACTCCCGTTTCTCCGTACCTATTCCGTGCTCACCTGTGAGCGCGCCGCCAATATCGATGCAAAACGTGATGAGCTCCTTGCTGGCATCGAGCACCCGCTGCACCTGAGCGTGATCGTGACGGTCGAAGAGCATCAGCGGATGCAAGTTGCCATCTCCAGCGTGAAACATGTTGGCTATCGGCAGATCGAAATCGCGTGAGATCGCGCCCACATGACTGAGCGTCTCTGCAAGTTTGGTTCGCGGCACAACGGTGTCATGCAGGTAATAGTTTGGGGCAAGCCGTCCCATCGCCGCGATGGCCATCTTGCGGCCTTTCCACAGCAGGTCCCGTTCTGCTTTTTCGGTGGCCGCGCGAACACTGCGCGCGCCAGCCTGCCCACAAAGCTGGGCGATCTCTTCTGCAGTGTCCTGGACTTCTTCTGAAATGCCATCCACTTCGACGAGCAGGACTGCACCAGCATCCATGGGATAGCCAGCGTGGAACGCCGGCTCAACTGCCTGGATCGTCAGGTTGTCCATCATCTCCAGCGCCGCAGGCACGATTCCCGCCCCAATGATTGCTGTCACGGCCTGTGACGCCGTTTCGACATCCGTGAAGTCCATAAGTTGCACGGAGACCATCTCGGGGGTAGGTGTCAGCCGGACGAGAGCCTTGGTTACGATTCCGATCAGCCCCTCTGATCCAACCCAGATACCGTGCAGGTCGTAACCCAGCGGCTCTTCTCCTCGCCCGCCGATCCATCGCAGCTTGCCGTCGGGCGCAACAACTTCGAGGCCCAGAATGTGATTCGTTGTCACACCGTATTTCAGGCAATGTGGCCCGCCAGAATTCTCTGCAACGTTGCCACCAATTGTGCATGCCCTCTGGCTGGACGGATCGGGGGCAAAAAAGAATCCGTCGGAGGCGACATATTCACTGAGCTCGAGGTTGATCACCCCTGGTTCGACCAGGGCCGTGCGATTCCTCACGTCGACATCGAAAATGCGCTGCATCCTTGTTGTGGCGATGACGATACCGCCTTGCTGAGCCACAGAGCCGCCGCTCAGCCCAGTGCCAGCGCCTCGAGGGACGACAGGTACGCCATGCGTTGCCGCCAATCGCACGATGGCCGCAACCTGCTCAGCGTCACCTGGCAGCACGACCGCGATTGGCCGTGCACTCTCGATCGCCGCGTCTACCGATCCGTCATACTCGAACACCATGAGATCGGTTGGCGAATGAACCACATTGGCCACTCCGGCAATCCTCTGGAGTTCGCTGATGATCTGAGTCTGGTTCACGGGCGGTGGCTTTCTGCTTGGCGTCGACGCCGACTGCTCCAGTATCGCCCTATCTGACCCGCTCATCAATGGCCACCTGTATCTCCATGCTGCATCTGAGCCATCTGTGTTGAAGGGAGCAACAAGTGCACAGAACGGCAATTGCGATCGTTGGCGGTGGTATTACGGGCACGTCGATTGCCTGGGCCCTGGCCGAGCAGAACGTTGGCTCAATCGCGTTGTTCGAGCGCAACACCGTCGCCTGTCAGGCCAGTGGAAGAACAGGCGCTCTGCTCCGCCGGCACTATTCGAATCGGCCCGAAGCAGAGCTGGCTCACCTCGGCTACTCCGTCTTCCTCGACTGGCATCAAGTAGTCGGCGGATCCTGTGGACACGTTCCCTCGCCTGTAGTCGTTACGGTCGATTGTTCGGGTGATCGCTCGGCAAACATCGAAAAGATGATCGCCAACGTTGACATGCAGAACTCGATTGGAATCGACTCCGAAGTCGTCTGTGCAGAAGAACTTGGTCGCTGGCTACCCTATGCCAACGTCGATGACCTTCTTGTTGCCTCCTGGGAGCCCTCGAGCGGGTATGTCGACTCCGTTGCCGCTACGCGAGGCATGGCGCATGCGGCACTAGGCCGAGGCGCGACCGTGCGTGAAGGGGTCGATGTCCAAACGATCTGCGTCGAGAGCGGCAAGGTTGCCGGCCTGGAAACAGCCTTCGGCAGAATCAGCGCCGACATCGTCATCATCGCAAATGGTTCGTGGGCGCCGTATCTGCTCCAGCCAAT
>JBGTJM010000335.1:0-5748 GCA_041745115.1 Thermomicrobiales bacterium | reverse complement strand
CGCCAGTCCAGTCACCAGCCTCGCCGGCACATCGAGCGATCGCAGCATCACGATCATGGACGTCGCGAAATGGTCGCACCGGCCCACCTGTCGCTCGAACAGGAAGTAGTCGACGATGTCCTGCCCCCGCGGAGCAAGACTACTTTCGAGGAGATAATCGAACTCCGTCCGCAAATAGTTCTGAATCGCAAAGGCCATCTCGCCTGGAGTAGTTGCTCCGGCAGCCGCCACAACTTCCTGCGCCAGTTCACGCGTGCGCGGTGTCACCGTCCCGGGCAGTCCCAGGTACCGATCCGTGACAAAATCCGGATACTCGCCACTGGCAGAAAGGATGTCAGCCTGGCTCATCGAAGGTAGTAGACCCTCGACCCCATACGTTTGCAGCGCCTCGGCGTCATTCGGCAGAAAGACCGCCTCGACGTCCTCGTAGACAGGCAACCGGCCCGACGCGGAAACAATCACACCCAACTGTGGATCGAACCGTATCTCAGTCTCAACTGGATATTGACGCAGCAAGTTGTCCTGCTCTGACTGAATTGCAGAAGCGAGCGACGGATCCGCTGGTGCGAGATCCAACAGATTGCCGTTCACTGGACGCATGTTCGCCAGCTTTACGATGCCGATCAGCGATCGGAGATCAACAGGTAAATCCGAAATGGAGACCTGGTCGATGACAAACTCTTCGTCGACGGCGATCCACCCAACCCTGATCGCCGTCGGAACGCTGGCCGAGTAATGAGTCTCGATGGTAAGCAGCGGCCCACTTCGCATCGGCCCATAAAGGGTGATGACACCCAGCGACGACGTGCGATTATCCCGCACATAGTCCGGCAGATTCATCCGCTGATCGGCCGGAAACGCAACTCGCGGCGGCGCCTGTACATCGGCGCCCATCACTTCGTTTCCTGCTTCAGAGAATCCGGACGACCACCCGGTGCCATCGTAAACATCAAACTTTCGCGCTGCGAGATATCGCGGTCCTGCACTTCTCAGCAACGCGATCTCGGTGTCGCCCGACGGCACACCCTCGCCAACCCGGAACTCGTCCGCGAACTCACCATAGTTCCCGTCAGGTACCGACGCTTGATCACGGGTAGGGAGACGATCGGCCTGATTCGCAATGGTGTCCAGCAAGGATTGTGATCGGGCAACCGCCCACGTTTCGGCCCCGTCAGGAATTGCCAGCGGCTGGCCAAGTGCTGCCACAAGCGCAACCACTGCCAGAGCCACCCCTCCGATCGTTGACCATCTGCCAATCCCCCGAGGTGTCTGTATTCCAGCTCGTTTCCACCGTCCAGCTCGCGTGTATGATGTAAATCTCGCGCCCTGAACGATCGCCAGCACTAGGAAACCGAGAGCAGGCCAGGTTGGCTGATCGCGGTCCATTGCCAGGCTGGTGAGAAAAATAGCCGCCGGCAAACAGACTGACCAGAAAAACCAGCCCCGCCTGAACAGCATCCAGGCAGACGAATAACCCACCAGCCAGAGCGTCAGCAAAATTGCAAGCTTGGCAATATCGTCTGGCAATCTTGATCCGCCGATAAACGCTTGCCAGATTGCCTCTCCCCGCTCCGATTGTCGCGAAACCAGGTCGCCGAATTCTCGAGCCCGAACGCTCTGCCAGGTCGTCCGCGGTTCAAGAGCAACCAGCAAGCCAGCAGCGCCAATCAGGAATGCCAGCAAGTGGGCAGGTATATCCGCCAACCGCGCCTTTGCAAGCAAGAAGCCGAAGACATAGCCCAGTGCAGCCACCAGTGAAAGCGTTCGCGGTTCTACCACACCGTTCGCGGGGGCGATCGCCAGGCCCAGCAGGAGCATCATGCCGACACCAGCAAAAAGGGTTGGCCAACCCTCCGCTGGGAAGTGGCGAAATGGGTGTTCAGATTGGGGATGCGTTGACTCACTCATGTCAGCTGATTCGATCCAGCAGTCTGCGTCGAAGTGGGGGCTTGGGATGCACTGAGACTCGCATTGATGCCAAAAGCGGCATCGATTCCTTCATCAAAGTCTACGACGAACACCGGGTATCGCTGGTGCGCAATGAGTGCTCGAAAACTCGACGTATCAATCTCGGGATCGAAACCCGAGGGATCGAGGAACACTCCGACTGGCCGAACGCCTCGAAGCATGAGTCCCTCAAGTGCCGATAGCCATGCTGGGTCCAAGCTCGAGGTGATCACCACGGGAGTCCGGTTTCGGTCAAAGCGCCGCGATTCTGTGATGAGCAGCTGGGCAATGGTTTCCCGACCCTGGCTACTGGCAACAGCGAGCTCCTCCAGAATTCTCCGATAACCTCTATCGTGAGAGTCAGGCATGATAACTGATCTGGGACTTGTGGTTCCGATGTAACCCACAGCTCGCTTCTGATCCATCCCTGCCCTGCACACAGATGCAGCGATTGATGCAGCAAGTTCGTCGTAGCTGTCGATCCAGGCTTCTGCAAACGAGAACCGTTCTGCCCGCCCATTCAGAATCTGGCGCGGTGCCGAAACAGTCGCCGACGCGTCGAAATCAACAACAACCCATAGCTCTGAAGTTGGCGATAGATCGAACTCCTTCACCATCAGTGATCCGGTCCGCGCACTCAGAGCCCAGGCGATCTTGTTCATCGGATCACCCATCACATACTCCCGTATGGTAGCCACCGAGGGAGTCGAAACCATTGCCGGTCGCTCGTGATAGCGATTGCCCACTGCATCTGCAAATGGCAATTGCAAAGCCGGCAGCTCGAAAACGGGCGGATAGATCAGGATGTCTCCTCGAATCGGCAGTTCGCTGGACGATTCGAAAATGCCGAGTGGATCACTCGATCGAACTTGCACCGGGCCGATCGAGTAACGACCGCGCCGCACACATATTGACAGCGTTGTCCAGCGTTCGACAGATCGACGTCGCAAGGAAATGGCCCTTGTCGCGTCATGTCCCGGAATAGATGTCCGATCATGGACTTCTATCCATGGCTTCCCAATGTGACTTCGATTTGCAATCGATATGGTGTCATTGAGAACGTCTCCCACCTGCAAGTGCATCGGAGCGATCTCGCGCGCACCCTGGATCTGAAAAAGGGAGAGCCGCGTCCAGATATAGGACAGGACGAGCAAAGCGAGCAAGCCCATAGCCAGCTCGCTCAGCAATCGCCAGTCGCTGATTTCGCCCGCCAGCCCAAAGCCGGCTATCAGCGTCAGCAGAACAGCCTTCCGTCCCCTCATGGCCGCTCTAGCCGAATGTTCATATCGTCGCCGCGGACGCCCGGGGTCTCGAGCCAGGTACTGGCATTGATTCCATGAGGTGCCGAACGACCTCAACCCCGGTGACACCCCGCAGCCGGGCACTTGGACTGGGAATAATGCGATGAGAGAGGGTCGGTAGAGCCAGTCGTTTCACATCATCGGGAGTGACGAACTCTCTTCCCGAGGTTGCTGCCAGCGCCCTCGAGGCGTTGTACAGTGCCAGTGATCCTCGCGGACTGGCACCAAGCAGAACATCTGCGTGGGCACGGGTCGCTTCGGTCAGCGAAACGATGTACTCGGCGACCAGTGGACTCACATGCACCGAGCGGACCGACTCCTGTGCCACGACGAGCTCGCCGGCCGTGATCACCTGTGATATCTCGGAGAGCGGGTGAACGCGGTGCTGTCGTGCCAGCATTTCGACTTCGTTTGCTCTGCCCGGATAGCCGAGCGCGATCCTTAGGAGAAATCGGTCGAGCTGCGCCTCTGGTAGTGGAAAGGTCCCTTCGTAGTCAATGGGGTTCTCCGTTGCAAGGACGATGAACGGTTCAGGCAGTTTATGGGTCTCCCCGTCCACCGTGATCTGCGATTCCTCCATCGCCTCGAGCAGTGCCGACTGCGTTTTCGGCGTCGCTCTGTTGATTTCATCGGCGAGCACCATCTGCGCCACAATCGGACCAGGCCGAAACTCAAAGCGATTCGTTTGCTGATTGTAAATACTCACTCCGGTGACATCGCTCGGCAATAAATCCGGAGTGAACTGAATCCGTTTGAACGTCGCCCCAAGACTTCGAGCCACGGCTTTCGCCAGCATTGTCTTGCCGACACCGGGGACATCCTCGATAAGCACGTGTCCTCGACAAAGCAGCGCCACGAGGATCAAATCCACCTCGGCGCGTTTGCCAACCATCACCCGCTCCACATTGTGCGCGACTCGATCGGCCAGAAGTTGAATTTCGCCTAATTGCATGGTGTTGAAATCGCTCCCGCGAAAGGAACTCGAACAACGGGGAACGTGTACGCTCGCTAACAGGGGAAAACCTCACACAGAAACCGTCCGGGCGAGGTCAGCGACTGAAAAGTATATCAACTTCCATTCCCGTGCCGATCGGATTCCCATATCGGCACTGAACTCAAGCCTATACTGAACCCTGATCGGAAGGTTCTGCCCTCATGCGGTGGTCGCCGGTTCGCTCTTGTCTTCATGGAGGTGCGAGTGTCCACAGTTCCAGCAACTGCAACAGAGCCTGCAAAACCGACAATCATGCTCGTCGACGGATGCGGGCTGATATTTCGTGCCTACCACGCGATCCAGAGCTCGATGAGCACGGCAACCGGTGAACAGACCAATGCGGTCTACGGCTTCGCTTCGATGCTATTCAACCTTCTCAACTCGATGAAACCAGACTACGCCATCGTCGCGCTGGAGAGCGGACAGACGTTTAGACACGAACAGTTTGAGGCATATAAAGCCAACCGGGCCGAGATGCCACCCGAGTTGCGGCCTCAAGTTGTGCGGATTCGGCAACTCATTGATGCGCTTGGCATCCCAGTCGTTGAACGAGATGGCTACGAAGCCGATGACGTCATCGGCAGCCTGGCGCGCCGCTTCGGCAAGGAAGAAGGAATCCAGGTTGCGGTCCTCACGGGAGATACAGATCTCCTGCAACTGGTTGATGACAACGTCGACGTGTTTCTGCCCGGAATCAAGCGATTCGACGAGCTTCGCCGCTACGATCGCGAGGCCGTAGTTGAGCGATACGGTTTTGGACCTGAATTCGTGCCAGACTACAAGGCATTGGTTGGTGACACGTCAGACAACATTCCAGGCGTTCCAGGAATCGGCGAGAAATCAGCGAAGGCCCTCATCGCTCAGTTCGGTCCGGTAGAGTCCATCTTCGACCATGTTGAAGAGGTCACTCCCACCAGAGCCCAGAACGCCCTTCGCGGTCAGGACGAGCTCGCAGCATCGAGCAAACACCTCGCCACTATCGTCCAGAACCTGGAGATCGACTTACCGATCGAATCCTCCCGAGTTGGGGAGTTCGACCGCGAAGCGCTGGTAGCGCTCCTCCGCGAACTCGGATTCCGATCGTTGCTCCAGCGCATGCCAGACACGTCGGTAGAGCCGGAATTACCGCAAGACACGCGCAAGGATGTTACTCGGCAGCTCATCACCTCTGAATCGGCGTTGGCTGAATTTCTATCAGACGCCAGATCAGCAGGGTTACTCGCGATCGATGTTGAAACCACATCTCAGGATCCCATGCGAGCCGAACTCGTTGGGATTGCCTTGGCGTATGCCCCCGATCAAAGTTGCTATGTTCCGCTTCGACACGCATCGGCAGATGCCCAGCTGCCCGTTGCCATAGTAAAAGAGCAGCTGGACCACGTTCTCTCAGCTCCCGAGATCGCGATCGTAGCGCACCATGGGAAATACGATGTGACGGTTCTTCAGCGAAGCGGCATTCCAGTGCCCCGACTGTCTTTCGACACGATGATCGCTGCCTATCTGGTC
>JBGTJM010000334.1:0-8655 GCA_041745115.1 Thermomicrobiales bacterium | reverse complement strand
ATTGATCTTTCCTATGGGAACGAGAATAGTCCTCAATCTGTAACAACTGGATTCTCCGTTCCTGCTTCGCCGGAGTTGAAGCCGTCAGCAGGCGCGACTGAGTTGTTGATGTCAATTGCCGAGCGAACTGGCGGCAGAGTCCTTACTCTTGAGAATCCGAGCGCGGTCTTCGACGTGCCATCGACAAGTTCCTCCAGTGTCCGGCAATTCACTCCTATCTGGTGGATCCCCTTGTTGGCCGCGCTCGGGCTTTTTCTGACTGAGATCGCTATCCGCTATCAGTTTTTCTCGCAACTTCGCAGATTGCGGTCGGTCGCCTGACCGGTCCGCATTCAACTGCGTTTGCCATTTTCCGGGACAGTACCAGGATCGACCACTGGCTTCGTATCGAGCGCTGGTTCGTCAGGCATATCTTCGGGTTCTTCTTCGGTGAATGCGTCCTTGAGCTCCTGGTAAATCTGGTCCACCCGGGTGGATTGCGCTTCGACTCTACCTGTCTCCGGCTCACCACATTCGCCACCATCAAACACTGATTCGAGCCATGTGCCTGTCACATCACTCCAATCATCAATCCGGTCATAAAGGCCATGGGCACCGTCGTGGTACCACACAAGAGTGCCCAGTGTGCCGAGCGCCGAAGTCAGTTTCATTGATTCGTCAGGGGGCACAACGAGGTCCCGAGCTGCTCCGAAGACGAGTACTGGGCACCGTATCTTGTCTATGACATCCGGAAGTGAGAAATCGGCGATAAGCACCGGCAACGACTGAGCCTGGCCGGCGAGCGAAACAAGCTGCTGGGCCACCAATGGATTGATCGCGCTCATCCATGGTCTTGGATCGTACGGAGGAGTCAGCGCTACGACAGCACTCACTCGCCGATCATTGGCTGCCGCACGGAGAGCAACCACCGCACCCAGACTGACGCCGAAAAATGCGACGGACGCGCTGGCAAGATCGGGCTCAGACTCGATCAACTGGAAAATGCCGTCGGTCATGTCGTCGCAGTAGCTTGACAGTGGCATGCCGTCGATGGCCTCGCCGGTACCGGGCCAGTCCAGAGCGATTACCGCAAATCCCCGCTCCTGAAGACCAAGAGACCACAGAAACGTCTCTTCTTTCGTGGTCGTAGCACCGTTCAGCATCACGATTACCGGAGCGGGCTTTGCCGAATCAGTGGGAATGGTCAGATATGCAGGAAGTCGCCGCGTGCGCCATGGAATGCCGACTCGACGGGTTGAGGGGACGAGACGAGTGATGGATTGAGAAAATGCCTGAACGGCAGATGCGCGAAGCGCGCGAACGACTCTCGGATCATCCTCGGTAATCAGATGGGCTGCGTGGTAGCACATTGCAGCGTTTCTTCGTGCCACCCAGGAAGCATCCCAGTCACCTGCCTGCTCTTCTCGCCGGGACTCAGCCATGAACCGCTGAGCGGCCCGATTCCAGGCTCCGACCCAATCATCGAGCCGATGGACTTCCCCGAGACACCGACTGATTGTTTCTTGTGGGATCAGCATCGCTTCGAAGCGAGACCGCATCGTCTGCGGGATTGCATTGGCCGAGCGGAGCCTCAGGAAATAGTTCACAGTTTGGGGAGTGAGTCGCCTGGAAAGATTCCACAATCGGTCCGAGAACTTCCACGGTTCCGGACGCGACTGAGGCGCTCTATTCATAGCTGGGCGATCATCATCGACTATCGCCATGCAGAGCCCCGCGCCTCCCGTACCACCTGTTCAACGAGAGGCTGATCGTCGGGGTACTTGGTCACCAGAACTACCCGAGCAAGCTGTGAGGCACGTCGTCGTATGTGTGAGACGACTTCGTCAACGATCTCTTCCACCCACTCTTGTCGCTGATCATCGTGCAATGCCGAACCAAGACCAAGTATTGGCGTTGCAATCAGCTCGACACGCGATCTCCACGAGAGATCGAGTGCGGCCGCCAATGATGAACGCGCTGTCGGTAATGTCGTGCTTCCGCCCGGCGTCTCCGATATCGTGGCGTGGAAGATGCGGGATATGCCACGATCCGCCAGGTGACCGGATCCCGTCTGCACCGCCGAGCCTAGCTCGAGCGGAGCAAACGCCCTGAGCTCTCGTTCGATTTCGATCCCGACAATACTTCGCAAGGCTGAGGACCCACTGGCCGGCAGAGTGCCTCTTGCGTTCGCCGGTATGACAATTGCCTGTACTGGCTGGTCTGCTATGTCTTCAGAGCTTACCGCAACACCAGTGCGGCCAAACTCGACAGACGCTGCATCCGCAGTTCTGACCATGGTGTTACTTTGCCCCCCGCGCAGCCACCAATGGCCATATTCTACCATTCGTACACGGGTGTTTGGACACGAAACAGCTTCGCCAGCCGTTGCTCCGTCCGGGCGCTAGGCGGAAGAATCTCAACTACCAGGGATTGCAGACGCGCTAATAACTCTTAATGACGTTGTCGATCCTATTTCGAGAAAGTAGATGCGATCCTCTATCCAGTAGGGCGCTGCAACAGGCACGGTCGCTGATGCCGAACCAAGTGTTTCGCCGAAGATCGAGTAGAGCGTGAGCCTGTTGCTTCCCGACACGACGACTTCCTCACCGGTGGTCGCAAACGCGAACCCAGCTCCGAAGCCACCGTCGTATGGGAATCCACCATTGATTGGCACACCTGGATCGTCAGTCCATGCAACGTAGACCTGACCTCCAGCATTGTATGCAATCAGCGAACCACCAGGACTGAGAATGGGCACTCCAATAGATCCGTATGGATTTCCACCCATGTCGATGGACGATCCATCCGGAGTAACGAGCAACCAGTTCGAGCTTGTGGCAATCAGTAGTCCCGTTGCAGTTGCGAGCGGGCGTGCCGACACTGGATAAACCTCGTTACCAGTCCAAACCAGCTGATCGTCGGACCCATCCCAGCTCGCAGACCGAATCTCGATGAGTCCGGGCGAATCCGGGAAGGTTCGCTGATAGTAGAATCGGCTCCCGAACCAGCCTCCCGGAATGTCAGACACAGCCACACCGTCTGGGGGAGTCACCTGATACACAGATCCCGTTTCCGAATCCCAGGATCGAACTTCTGGATACGCCCCGCCATAACTGGCGTAGAGCAACACTAGTCCCTGTGGCGACCATACCGGGTATCCGGCTGGACCGAGATTCATCAGAATTGATCCAGACGTATCTGCGACTGCCAAACTCCCTTCGCTCAGCGTCACCGTGTACCAGTCGATGTACAGCCGGAATTCGAGCCTTCCGGACTGGGCAGCTACTCCTGAACCGAGATTGCCGACGACATCTGCGCTATCCAGAATCGACGGCCCCTGTCCACCAACCGCGTCTGCCTGTTCGGGTTCTGATGCTATCTCCGTCGGCTCATCGACATCAGTGATTTCAGCGTCGTCTTCTGAGACTTCCTCAGGTGCATCACCCTGTTGCTGGACTGGAGCAATTGGAGGGCTGCCATCTTCGCTGCGGCTCACAATCGCGCCGCTCCCAGAGGTGCCCGTTGCCTCGGATGATTGCTCCCCCGCGGGCTCGACGCTACTCCCCTGAACCGGCGCAATCGTTGGCTGAGCAGGAGGCGGCTCCTCGGTGGGTGTCGCCGTCGGCTCGGCTGTTTGTGTAGCGGTCGGTTCCGGGGTCAGTGTCGCGGTTGGCTCGTTAGTCGCAGTTGACGTCGGTTGAGGGGTGGGCGTGGACGTTGGCAAAGTCGTAGGCGTCGACGTTGGCTGGATGGTTTCTGTGGGCCGCGGCGGGTCCGGAGACGCTGTGGGAGAAGACTCAGTCGTTGCCGTTGGCTCGGAGGAGGGTGTCATGGTTGGACCGGGTGTTGCCGGGCCTTCGACTTCTTCGGCAACTGAGATAGCAGTGTCGTCTGAGGCCGCAGCAATGTTGACACTGTCATCGGTCTCCGACGTTGATTCGGCAATTTGCTGTTCTGGTTCTGTCTCAGATTCGCTCGAATCGGCTTGACCAGGTGGCGACTCTAAGTCTCGTTCAACTTCAGACGGCTCAGGATCAGGCTGTGTGTCCTCCTCAGCTGCTGACTGAATGGAAGGTGGCTCGACTTGACGAGTGGATAGAGCTGGAGCCGTCGATGCCGCTGGCTGATCCAGGGCTACCGAGTCCTCGGCGGCATCGTCACGCGGCTGAAGCGCTGAACTCTGTGCATCCGCTGACCCTGGTGTTGGGGACGTCATCGGTTCTGACACCACCCGAGCCGTAGCGGTTGGGGCTGGTGGCGGCTGCGAAAGTCCTGTCTGTTCCTCACTGGTTGCTGTAGGGGTTGTTGGCAGAACCACTGCGATGTCAGCCGGAGCGTCGATGGCGCCGGGGCTGGTAGCAATGCCATTGCCAGGATCAGTGCTAGCCATCCGGATCAACAGAATGGCGGACGCCGCAACAAGCAGAATCATGAGTCCGAGAGCAGCGGGCGCCGCCTGCATTCCCCTGACACTTCCGGCAGCAGTCCAACGGGACCAGAATGGAGGCCTGGTCTGAATCCGATCGTGGACTTCCCGTCGCACAATCGGACTCGCAGGAAGCATCGGCAACGCCTCGAACTCCCGAGCCATGACTTCCAGCTGAACGGCAAATGCGCGGCAAGCAGCACAGCTTTGCAGGTGTAGTAGCAGATTCCGATTTTCCACTGGCTCAAGAGGGGCGTCCAACCTGGCGGATACGAGCGCCTCGGCCTGCTCGTGGGTTAAGGGGCGACCGCTTTGCCCAGATGGGACGCGATGGGCGCTCATCGATCCGACTCCAGTCTCTGCTCTATTTCAGGGTCGAACTCGCGAGGTCCATCGAACGCTGCGGCAAACGCTTTGCGCGCTCGGAAAAGACGAAGTTTGCAGGCGGCCTCTGTGATGTCCAGCGTCGTGGCCGTTTCGGCCAGCGAGAGACCCTGATAGTGTCGAAGCAGGAGTACGGCGGCATAGTGGGCCGGAAGCTTGGCCAGCGTTTGCTGAACATCGTAGCGCCGGCCAACGGTACCCTCGACCTCGTCGCTTGATACTGGATCGAAACCTGGCGCAAAGGGAATCCATTGCACGATGCGCTTTCGTCGTCCGTGAGAAATTGCGGTGTTGGTCGCGATCCGGTAGAGCCAGGCTTTGAAGGCAAGATCAGCCCGCGTGGAGGAAAGACCACGATAGGCCTTTTCGAAGGCATCCTGAGCGAGATCCTCTGCCAGAGCGCGATCTCCTACCATGCGATGCAGGTAGTTCAGTATTGGGGCGTGATACTGCTCATAGAGGCGTTCGAAAGCGACCGGGTCGCCGGCTCTCGCCCGCGCCACAAGGTCACTTTCGTTGATCACCCTGTAGTTCTCCGCTCCCGCGATCGCGCTGAATGCACGATCCGACCACGTTAGCACCTGATCCATCGAGACTGGCGCCCTCCTTCACCATCTCGAACGCATCGCAGACTAGCCAGGTTTCGGACGGGCGTCGAACTGGCGGGAGAGGGACGACGATGCACATCCCGGTCAGAATAGCAGGTTCAATCGCAATCGCCGTCGCGCGGGTCCCAAATGTTCCACGTGGAACGTACGAACGCACCATTGTGCCGCATTGAAGTGCATGCGAGACGACGTCGCGCAAGGATGGTCCACCCGGGTGGACGGCCAGACTATCCGGTAATCTCGAGAATTCGATCGGCCACGGCTAATCCCAGCTTACGGTGCTCTGCTGCCTCAAAGTGAACTCCGTCGACAGGGCTAGTCTCGATCACTCTTCCTGCATCCAGAAAGTGAAGGCCATATCGGTTGGCAAAGAATGCATACCGCTCGCCAAATTTCTCAGACTTTTCGATGCCGCCCTCGAGCATTTCGGAGAATCCCGGTGAGGTCGCCAGTGGGGGCGGAGCTATCAACAGCACTTCCGGCGGAGCACCAGCGATACCGCAGCCGGAGCGTCGCGCCAGAGTGCCCAGCGCGGCGGCACTTTGCGCGATGTCAGACGCCGATCGATGAAATCGCTCCTTCAGATCGTTCGTTCCCAGCATGATCGTGATCAAGTCAAATGGCCGGTGCGATTCAAGACAGGGAGGCAGGTAGGTCCGGCCGTTGCGGTGCTCCTCGATGCCGTCCTCCAGATTGGTCGTCCGTCCGTTGAGTCCTTCCTCGATCACAGTGAATCCAGAACCAAGCTTCGACGCGAGTACGCCGGTCCATCGGACACTAGGACCAAAGCGCGCACCGGTTTCAGGATCCGATCCCCAGGTGTTGGAATCGCCATAGCAAAGAATGACCGGCATAATAGTCTCCTCACGTGAAAGAAGGGAGCGAATAAGAGGAGTCCTCGAACTCCTGAGCTCAAGCGCCCACGCTAATTTCCAAGAACGCTCAAAACTGCGATTTGCGCATGACCCGCTTCGTCAAGCCCAGCGCAGAGTATCTGGCCGAAGGTATTCACTGAAACGGCCGATGTCAAATGGACAGAGCCGAGACCAGCGGTTGACTCGTTGAGATCGAAGCGATCGTTCACAGTCCAGAGTACGGCAGTGGATGCGCTTCCGTTCGATGTTGGATTGCCGGTTCCAGCTGTTCCCACAATCAGCCCGCTATCCGAGATGTCGACTGCCTCGGCCCAACCGAATCCGTCAGGGATCCCGAGGTCGGTCGACTGACCATCCTGCCAGAGCATCGCAGTGGTCCCGGGCTGTCCGTCGCCGGATCCGACCAATTCGGCGACGCCAACCACCTGGCCAGTCTCATTGATCGCGAAAGCAGCACTCCAGCCATCCAATGGCTGACCGAGATCGGTGATCTCATTGCCAAACCACAGCATCGCCCGACCTGATTCATCCAGATTGCCCGTCGAGGCCTGCCACCCGGCGATCTGGCCAATCGTATTGACATCGTTGGCCCGCCCTGCTGAACCCTCTGTGATCCCAGGCAGAACTTCAACAGAGGTCGTTGTCCAATAGACCGGCACTGGTAGCTGGCTGCTCTCTACGAGAACTGCTTCACCAACGAGTCCATTCTCGCCGTTGGTGCCGAATGCCCGGCTTCCAGAAACCGCGCCTGGCATCTCGATGAACCGTCCTTCCGCCAGGATTGCAGCGAATGGTTCCTCGTCGTCCCCGATAACCCAGCCTACGACCTGGCCGTTCTGATGCATCGCTGTCGCAGTGCTCTGGCGGTTTGGATCACCAAGTTGGGTGAACACCCCATCTCGCCATAACAAAACCGACGCAACCCCCTCGATGGCTCCGTTGAGGAGCACGTCACCAGAGTCAACGATAGCAACCGGCACCGCATCGGCGAAGTCATCCGGCAGCGTGACTATGGAGGCGCTCATCAAGGATGGCCCGTCCTCCTGAGCAATAGCCTGGGTACGGGCAACCGAGCCGACCAACATCGCAAGAGCAGCAAATGCCAGGACTGCAGCGAGCCTTGTCATCGATCACATCCTTTCCTTGAGAAAAGCATCGGCATCGGGTAAGTAGCATTCGAGGACGCATCTCCTGGGCCAAGCATGGCCAGGTACAGCCATACTCTATCGTTTCCGCCTGAGCCAGCCCGGAAGCTGGAACGGCTTCGGCTTCACCTCCTGTCCAGACTCGACATAACGCACCTTTTCTGGAAATTGAGCAAGATCTGAGGCGCGTTTCCGATCGTAGCGCTGGCCGAGCACGCCATTCAGTACCGCTCCGACAATCAAAATAACCCCAGCAAAGTTCAACACATAGAGCAAAAGAAGGAACCCGCCTGCCGCACCGAAAACACTTGAATAGTCGATTCTTCGAACGATGTAACCCGAAAACTCGAGCAAGAGAATCCACGCAGCGGTGCTGAAGACTGCTCCCGGCAGAGTCCATCGCAGCATTTGATCGGCGGACGGTGCATGCTTGTACAAGAGGAGCAGAATGATAAAAGTTGACGAAATCGCCAGGACATCCTGGGCCAGCTCGCCAAACTCAACCAGCCAGTTCTTTTCGCCAATCGCATTGATCGCCCATTCAACTGAACGATCTCCAAGAAACGCGGCAACCACCGTTACCACAATCATCAGCGTGAGCGCGATGGTCATCGCCAGGTTGATCACTCGCTTGCGATACCAGGGGCGTGTGTTCCGCACACCGTATGCCCGATTGACGGCTTCCACCAGCGTTCCGACTCCGCCCATACCCGCCCACAATGCCAGCAAGAGCGCGAGCAGTCCACTGATCGATGCCGTCAGCGCACTTGTGTTGGCAATAGCGGTGTCAACCGCACTGAGGAGAATATCTTGTGACTCTTCCGGAGCGGAGTCGAGAATGAGCTCTCTGAGACTGCGGGTTACCGGAACTCGCAGGTAGTTCTCTACGAGAGATGCTATTGCGACCAGAACGAAGACCGTGGGGACCAGTGCAAAGACAACGCTGTACGACACCTGCTTCGCCAACCCCAAGGCGTCGATCCGCAGAAACGAGTCAAGCAGTTCTCTGCCGAACCGCAAAACCCTCTCAGAAAATGGTTTAGGAAGGTAAGCTGCGGACCGGGTGTTTGGAAGATACACCTCTTCGGTATGTCGACTCTCAGGCATAATCTAAGAGCGGATGCCGAAATAGGGACGCAGGAACCTGATGACTGCCGCTCGGTTGGCAGCGATCAGGAGTTCGGCAGGGACGACACTCATCCACTCCCCAATCGTTATTGTCATAATGCCGCACGCAA
>JBGTJM010000333.1:0-2890 GCA_041745115.1 Thermomicrobiales bacterium | reverse complement strand
CGCTTTTGGACTGAACCCGGAGGGCATCATTCGGGGAGTCATAGTCGAGGACGAAGGAGTCGCCGGTACAGGTCACATCGCACTTGGCAGCAACGTCCACTTCGGCGGGGCCAATGCGGCGCCGCTGCATCTCGACTTTGTATACCGTCGGCCGCGCTTGTGGCTGGACGATCAGGAGGTGAACCTCAGTGATTTGTGAGTTCTAAATACTGCGCCAACTGCCACAACAGGTCGAGGATGCTTCTCTTACTGAAGGCCGAACGCTAACCAGCACCACTGAGCTCAGCGTCAGGACCAACTGATCTCTTCCGACTGCGTCGCTCCCCGACTCGCGCGAAGATCAGACCGAGTTCGTACATGCCGTAGATTGGAAACGCAATGAACAGCATATTGAATGGATCTGGCGTCGGCGTAATAATTGCGGCCGCAATCATCACGATCACAACTGCATATCGTCGGGAGGAAGACAGGCGCTTCGCGCTGACCAGCGACAGCCGCCCCATGAGGTACATCAGAATGGGAAGCTGGAATGCGATACCCAGACCGAGCGAAACTCTGATATAGAACGAGGCAATGCTGCCATACGTCGGCGAGTAGTCGAACAAGTCGTCCTGGAAGGTCGAAAGAAATTCGAATGCGCGCGGAATGGCAAAGAAGAACGCAAACGACGCGCCAAGCATAAAGAAAAAGACCACAAACGGCAGCGATCCGTAAAGGATGCGCTTCTCTTTGCGAGTTAGCCCGGGCGCGATAAACGCGAACATCTGATAAAAGATCAGCGGAAACGCAATAGCTACAGCAATGTAAAGAGCAGTCGTGAAGTAGTTGGTTATCGGCTCGACGGCCGTAATGACGTCGAACCGCTCGACATTGGCCGCGTCCCGAACAAGCTCCAGCAGCTTGGGAGCCAGTATGAGGCCAACAATGAAGGCCAGCAGTATTCCGGCGACCGTCTTCACCAGCCGAGATCGGAGCTCCGTCAGGTGCTCCGCCAGCGTCATCTCGACAAAAATGTCCTCCTCAGGTCCTGTACTTCGAAGTGAAGGCAGCGACGGCTTCGATGGTTTAAGTGCGGGAAGTATCTGCTTTATCGCCATGGATTGTGTCCTCTCGGGTAAACGAACCCCTTAGCGTTTCAGGGTGGCAACCTCTGAAGAAGGGAACAGAATGGACGAGGTGGTCAGCGATCAAGGATACGCAGATCATGCTGACGATGGGGTCGCCTGCCAGAAGCTCGGTGGGCGGGTTGGCAATCGAAACTATTGAATGCCGAGGAAATCGACAGACCGCCCAGGTTCTGGATTCGCTGATTCCGAGCTGGGATAACTCGTGTATCAGGTCTGATGCGACCGTTGCCGCTCGGATTCGAAGAGCAGCTAGCGCCAGAACAATCCTGGAGACAGCAGGTTCAAACTCTGGCGCGACACCGCGTAATGAATCGCCCCCGTCCTATGCAGTTGTAAATCAAAGTATACCGTCAAGCGCCAAGGTTCCGTGCATTGCAGCGTAGGCGCTAAACATTTACTCGGCATTTCGGATCACGGTCGGACTCGTAGATGAAGCCTTGCACCCACCGGGTCTTAAATGCTTTCGTCGTCCCGGAACATATGCATCGCAGGAGCGGTGTCCCCGAAAGCAACTCCGCAAATGGACATGCTAAGGCACAATCACTTGGTTCAGCTTTGGCAGAGCTACCATGATCTGAACTAGTGACAAGCGTGTCAATCGCTCAGAAAGGTTCCGAGATGCTTCATGAACGAACCGGCCGGCCTGCCGATGTCCTGAAACAGAACGAAGATTCGGCGCACGGCGGCGACGGCTGGGTCCCGCGTGTTGGTACTCTCCAATCAGAGCGCGGAACCATCTGGGCGGATTTCGGAGTGACCGCTGAGTATCACCAGCTTCGCGCTGTACTCATGCACCGCCCCGGTCCTGAAATCGAATCGATCGATGATTTTCGAAGTGCGCTCTGGCTAGGTATTCCGAATCCTGACATTGCGAGGGCTCAGCACGACGCACTGGCCGACCTCTATCGTTCCCATGGAGTCGTCGTTCACGAACTTGGAGACGTGCCCGCGACTCTGCCAAATGCTTACTTCTGCCGCGATACGTTCGTGATAGCACCGACTGGCGCGATCGTTTCGCGGATGGCCTCCGGAGTGAGAGCGGGCGAAGAGCGGTGGGCGGCAGCGGCGCTGGCCCGCATCGGCGTTCCAATAACACACACGATTTACGGAGACGGAACGTTCGAAGGCGCAGATGTGGTAGTAGTCTCCGAAGACCTCGTCTTTGTGGGTCATGGCATGCGGAGCAACCGCTCGGGTGCTGAACAGGTCGCTCAGGTCTATCGTGAATCCGGTGTTCCTCACGTTGAGATCGTGCAAATACCGTATGGCTGCGGTCATATCGATGGCACGATAAATGTCATCGATAACGACCTTGCGCTCGTCTTCCCCACGCAGCTCTCCTGGGTGGTCTACGAAACGCTGAGACATCACGGGTTCTCGTTTGTCGACCTTCCAGACATGGCTGAGTCCCAGGGTGGTATGGCTATCAACATGGTTCCGCTGGCTCCGCGGGTCGTCATCATGCCAGCCGGCAACCCCATTACCAAGAGGGCTCTCGAATCGCACGGCGTTGATGTTATGGAAGCGGACGTTTCCGAGCTGACGCGCGGCGGTGGCTCGGTCCATTGCATGACCGGCGTCATCAAGCGGGGTTGAGATTCGAAACGAAGCTCAGGAAATGGTTCTGATTTCTATATGTTTTGCCATCGCTTCGATGTCCTTTCGCTGGCCAGTGCCCAGTCCATGCCGGGTGGCGTTCAACGCTCCTGCTGCCGCCGCAAGGCGCAATGCATCCTCGAAGTTCAGATCGGCGGCCAAAGCCA
>JBGTJM010000332.1:0-5601 GCA_041745115.1 Thermomicrobiales bacterium | reverse complement strand
GGGGCTGGTGCGGGCGCAGGAGGCGGAGCTGGAGCCGGGGCGGGCGCTCCGTTTCCAGCCGCAGCAGCGGGTGCCCCAGCAGGAGTCTTCGGCCGGGCCGCTGGTACACCAGTTCGCGAAGCAACCAACTGACGGATTGCTTCAGAGCCCGCGGCGATCGGGCTGTCGATCTTGCCGTCCGCCGAGATAATGACGGCCGACGGAGTTCCATGGGCCTTGAACAGCGTCGAAACTTCCCGGTTGCTCTGAAGAAGCACCTGCGAAATGCCGTGCTCCTTGGCTTTGGCTCGGTTCTGATCTGCGGTGCCCGAACTTACCAGACCCACGCTCAGTTTCGATGCATGATCTCGCTGCCACTTCGCAATGTCTGGCAGCAGGGCATTGCACGGGCCGCAGCCGGGGTCAGTGAAGAGCAACATCACCGGTCGCCCCGATGCTCTCAGGGCATCCAGAGTCATCGTTTCCCCGAACATGCCTTCCAGCTTGAAGGACGGCGCAGGTGAGCCAACTGGCAGACCAGCGGGTGGGGCGGCAGGTGCTGCAGCGGCAGCTGCCGCTGCCTGCGCGGGCGCTGCCGCAAGAGCTCCCGACTCCACAGCTGCTTCGAGCGCGTCAATCCTCAACAACACTCGACCGTTCTGACCGAGCAAATGCACGACGAGCCAGACAAGGGCGCCCACGGCGACGATTGTAAGTATTCCAAGCACCGTGGCTACACGCTCCCAGTTGGACAGATCGCCAACCCAATCGAATGCACTCATCCCTGCGTCTCCATGACTAAACGACCATCGATCAGTTCCATATGCAACAATGAACAAGGCGATTGCGCCGAGAATGCTGTTTCTCAGCAGCGTCCGCCATCCGGCGGGCTCTGAGTGAATCTGGCCGAAGCAATGGCAATCGGGTTGCCTGCCACGCGACATGTTGTACGCAATGCCAATCACAAACGCCGCCAGCAACGCGAGGGCACCCAGAGCGCCGTACCATGCAGTCGACGCTGGAATGAGCAATGCAGCTACAACTAGCTCGACAATCGGGAGCAACAGCCCGGCGGTCCCCGAAACGCTAGCTGGGACACCAAAACCCTCCATGGCTGCCTTGGAGCCCTTCAGGTCAAGTAGCTTCCCAATCCCAGCAACGATGAAGACTGCCGCCAGCAGGATTCGTGCTCCAAGAAGCGCATATTCCATAGAATTCACCCCACCCGACAAGAGTAGCCTGCCGTTCGACCTTGGTTCGAAGCCACGCTATCTACTGGCATATCTCGAGAATCTTATCATTCTCTCGGTGCCGTCTGTCACGAAAAGAAAAGAAACAAAAAGTCAGCAACGTTTTCAGCCGAGCAACTCGGAGATATGGAGTGTACATCAAGTGATTGTTTTGATCCAGAGGATATTAACCAAGGAGCATTAAGCTAGAGCATGATAACTAAGGACTGTGCATTTACTATGTATTTAGTCGGAAACTAGCGGTTTGGTCAGTCATCACAGGATGCAGGACGAAGAACTCTGCAATCTGCCGCCGGATGCGGTTCGCGGAGTGGTAGTACGCGCTCACGGAAAGTTCTTTGCTGTTCAGGAGTCCAGTTCAGGCAAAGTTCATCTGGCCACGCCTCGGGGAACGCTGAAGCGATACCGGCAGAAAAGCGATGTCGTGGTCGTTGGTGACCGGGTCTGGATTACCCCGCTGGATTACGACGAAGCACGCATCGAGTTTGTCGAGGCAAGAACATCGGTGTTGCAGCGACCGGCGAGGGGCGTATCAGGTGGACAGCAGATCATCCTGTCGAATGCCGATCAAGCGATGTTTCTCTTTTCCGTGGCCCAACCCGAGCCTCATCTGAGAATGCTCGATCGCTTTCTGGTTCTCGCTGAGGCGACCAGTATGCCGGCTATCATCGGCGTCAACAAGATCGATCTATCAATCGGTGAGTCTACTGATCCAGAGAGAGAAGCACGACAGCTTTTTATCGATTATGAGCAGAGCTATCCTGTTTTCTACCTCTCGGCCAAACAGGGGATCGGTATCGAGCCACTCATCGAGGCACTGCGAGGAAAATTGACAGTCATTGCCGGGCCATCGGGAGTCGGGAAATCAAGTTTGCTCAATGCCATCGATCCTGCTGCTCTGCGGCAAACTCAGGAGATCTCCGGCGCCACGCAGAGGGGCCGTCACACCACGACCTCGGCCGAGATCATTCGGGTCGGCTCCGATACCTATCTGGCCGATACACCAGGAATTCGCGCGTTGGCGATGGCTGGCGTCCGACCCGAAGAGCTCGATCAGTATTTTCCGGAGTTCGATGCCTACCGGGGTGAGTGCTTCTATGCCGACTGCAAACACGCTACTGAGCCAGGATGTCCGGTTCGAGAGGCGGTTGAGTCGGGCGCTATCTCACGGCGTCGGTATGAGAGCTATCTCGCGTTGAGGATGGGAGATCCCGATTGACGCAACTCATCAGTGAGGATGAGTGATTGTGAAGGGTTGCTCTGGAACGATAGTTGCCCTGGCTCGTGACCGAAAAGTAGCGCAGCGTTGTTCGCCTTGACGAGATCGAGAAGTCGTGCCCTGCTGGCCAGCCATGCGCTGCGATCGTCTATTGCAAACCATGGCAATGGGCCATCTCCCAGCGCCTCGCGGGTGGACATCGCATCAATGGCCAGCACCACTAATCCCGTGTTCAGTTCGACCATGATCGATTGGTGGCCTGCAGCGTGTCCTGGCGTGGAAACGGCCCAAACTCCTTTTTCGACCTCTGCGTCTCCTGCAACCTCACGAACAGTTATGCCAGGTCGATCCCAAAGCTGTCTGTACTGGATTGCCTGATTCGCGGAAGCTTCGATCAATCCTTTTTGCACCAGGTGTTCGATGCCCGAATTGTCAAACAGATCGTGGTTGCCACAATGATCGAAGTCAAAGTGTGTTGAGATCAGCACATCGACGTCCCGAATGTCGGTGTTTGCGCGGTGCAGGCAGCGGGAAAGATCGTGCTCGGGCTCCATACGAACGCCGCTGTCAAACCACGGATCGGCTCGTTTCTGGCCAACGAGCGATCGTGGATTCCCGGTATCGATCAGGAGTTTGCGGCCGCCTGCCGTGAGAATCAGATAGGCGAAGACGGGATGCCAGCAGGGAGTGCTTGACGGTGGATCTACCCACTCCAGAAAGCCAGTCAGAAGAGGAAAGAGTCGATTCATCTCGAAACCGTTTGGTGCTCACCACGTCGATAGGAGTACTGATCTATCCAGGGGAGGCCCTCAGCAAAGCGCGTTGACCTGAAAGGAGTCAGTTCCATGAGCTGTGGTTCTCCAGATGTGATCCACTCCGCTATGCAGACACCGACCGCCGGAGCTGTTTTGAACGACGAACCACTGTCACCGGTTGAAACGAACAAACCTTCGACGGATGGGATGTGATCGATGATAGGGTGGTCGTCTGGGCTTTGCATAAATACCCCCGACCATGCGCCCCGCATGATAGCGTTCTCGAACACTGGATAGCGAGCAGCGAGTGCCCGTCGGGCATGATCGACGTAACCCTGGTCGACAGATTCCAGGTAAGTGTCCGGATCGGTTGCTGACCTGACCCCATGTTCAACTCCGATCAGCGTTCCGTACTCTCCTTCCGGACGCAACCAGGAGAGGTTGATCGCGTCGATGACAACCCGATGAGCGGTCAATTCGTCGATGGCAAATGGCCAACGAAAGACTGCAACCTGAACCCGCCGGGGAAAGAGGCCGAGATCTACTCCGAGGGGCACGAGCAGCGCGTTGGCATAGGCGCCCACAGCGACAACGACGGTATCTGTCGATATCGTGCCCCTGGAGGTTTCCACACCAGTGACGCGGCCTCCGGCAACAACAATCGCCGTGACCTCCGTCTGTTCGATGATCTTGACGCCCGAACAGGCAGCAGCTCGTGCAAAGCCATGAACGGTGGCGACCGGATCGGCATATCCCGAGTGTGGTTCAAATGCTGCGACGTTGAAGTCTTTGGTGTTCATCAATGGTTCGATTTCACGAAGTTCGTCTGTTGTCACAAGCCGGGTGTTGCCGCCCAGTCGCTGCTGAACCGCGACGTTTAACTTCAGGTGTTCTTCGTCTTGAGGATGCACTACCCGGATAAACCCCACATCCTTGAACCCGGGGTTCCCGACACCCACATGCTCTTCCCAATTCCGGAAGACTTTCAAGCTGTCCAGCGTTAGTTGTGTTTCTGGCCCGTTCGAATAGTGTGCTCTGACCAAGGCCCCGGACTTGCCTGTGGCGCCCGCCGCCAGCTGACGCCGCTCGAGGAGTAAAACATTACGAACGCCATGGCGAGCCAGTTGGAACGCAACGGATGCGCCAACGACGCCGCCTCCAACAACGACCACGTCAGCGGTTTGAGGAAGCTGGCCGGAAAATACTGTGATGAGATTCAATGATCACTCCCCACGCTCTTGTCTGGTGTGGTCAGACCAGGAATCAGGCTTCGACCCGACCATATCAGTCATCCAACGCCTAACCAACTGTAATCAATTGATCTTACTTTGATAGACAGGTCGGCCCCCTGCAACATAAGATTGCGCATGCAGACGGCGAGTCACGCTGATGCAAGAAATTTCAGATGTCCGGCATTGCCGCCGGCTACAGTCCTTGCCAATACTTCTGGAAGAGATAAATGCAAAATGAACCAGGCGGCAAAGACCCGCCTCCGTCGAAAAGTATGCTGGACCGGCTGCTGAACCGACAGTCGGAAGAAAAGCCGAAAACCGGAAAAGAGCCGAAAGGTGACGATAAGCCGCGGCCTAAGGTGCCTAGCTGGATCATCGGTGCCCTGATCATTGCGCTTATCGGTTGGTATGTCTACCAGTATTTCCTGCCAGGCGACGAGGTGGAAGCGACGTCTGTTCCGTACTCGGTAGTGGTCACCGAAATTGAGACGGGCAACGTTACCGAAGCGGTGATAAACGAGACCTCGATTACCGTCGATCTAAGCTCACCAGTTCTCTGGAACGACGACTCGCAGCGAATCGTAGATTCTCGAGGTGATGATCCAGCGGTTTCCAGTGCCGACACGTTGCGAGCGACGATTCCGCCAATTGTTCAGAGCAACAATCAGGAGCTTCTGGATCTGCTGAATGCTCAGGAGGTCGTCGTCAAGGGTGAGACAAGTTCCAGCTCGATCTGGACAGGCTTGCTTTTCAGCTTCCTGCCGTTTTTGCTGTTCATCGGTATCCTGATCTTTTTCGCGCGGCAAATGACCCGCGGTCAACAGAATGTGTTCGGATTTGGCCGAAGCAAGGCCAGGCAACACGACCCTGAGCGTCCTCAAGTGACCTTCGCGGATGTTGCCGGTGAAGAAGAAGCGAAACGCGAACTGACAGAAGTCGTCGATTTCCTGCGAAACCCCGGAAAATACCATCAACTTGGCGCTCGGCTGCCGCGTGGCGTGTTGCTTGTCGGACCGCCGGGTACTGGCAAGACGCTCATGGCGCGAGCCGCCGCTGGCGAAGCTGGCGTGCCATTTTTCAGCATTTCAGCATCAGAGTTCGTCGAGATGTTTGTTGGCGTTGGCGCGAGCCGAGTGCGCGATCTCTTTGAGAAAGCCAAGGCGTCG
>JBGTJM010000331.1:0-2408 GCA_041745115.1 Thermomicrobiales bacterium | reverse complement strand
CCTGGTTCGTGGGCTCCCGCAAACATCTACTGGGGCTATGGAAACCGATCGGGGGTTGCTCGGGTACCGGGAGTCGGGAACCGGCGGCACATCGAGTATCGATCGGGAGACAACTCCTGCAATCCAGCGCTGTTTCTGACGGGCCTGCTGGCAGCTGGTCTCGATGGTATTCGCAACCAGACCGATCCCGGCGCGCCGTTTGAGGGCGATGTTGGCCGAATGACATCGGCGGAAATGCTGGAACAGGGCTTGACGTTTCTGCCACGCACACTCGAAGAAGCATTCACCGCCCTTGAATCAGACGACGTGATTTCGGAAGCAATTGGGGAGGTGATTCTGACTCACTTTCTTTCCGTCAAGCGAAGCGAGCTGGAAACCTATCAGCTCACTGTTCACCCGTGGGAGCGGTCCACGTACCTGGAGGTCATCTAACTGTGGTCGACGTTAGCGGTCTGCGTGTCATCGATATCCATGCGCATCCCTTTCTGAACATTGGCGAGATCACCTTTGAGGAGTTTGTAGACATCACCGCGTTTGGCGGTGGATCACGCGAATACATGGAGGAAGGCGGCGTCGACTTCACTGATGGAGTAAGGGCCGAACTCCTCAGAGGGAAGCAGGAAACGCTGTATTTCAAGCGATTGATTCTCGACCTGGCCAGGTTCCTGGGTGTGGATCCAGATCCTGAAGTTGTGATTTCGGCCCGGAATCGTGCGCTGAGCGCCGGTTACACCGACTACGTGAAGCGACTGTATGCTGACGCAGGGATCACCTCGATCGTGTTCGATTTTGGAATCCCGCTTCCCATGCTGGACGTCAACGAAGTCCAGGCCGAACTGCCTGTCGACGTCGTCCCCATTTTCCGAATCGAACCGTTGATTGCCGACCTGCTTCGCCAGGATCTGGACTGGAGCGAGTTTTCCAGGACCTACGAGGATACGATTTCCGATGCGTTGACGAACAAAGGGTTCAAAGGGATCAAGTCGATCATCGCGTATCGCACCGGACTCGATGTCTCTCCGCTTTCCAGGACACTTGATCAGGGAATGCAGGCGCTCGACGCGATCAAGCGAGGACTCGGCGGTGGCAGCATGAAAAAGCTGCGCGACCACTTGCTGTGTCGGGCGCTGGAGCTCTCCATGGACCACGATGTGCCGATGCAAATCCATACCGGTATGGGCGACTTCGAGGTCAACCTCGTCATGTGCAGGCCGTCGTATCTAATGGACTTACTCCGCTTTCCGGCTTTTCGGGAGTGCCGGGTCGTGCTGGTCCATACTGGCTATCCCTATCACCGGGAGGCTGCGTACATGGCAAACGTCTTGCCAAGGGTTTATGTGGATGTCAGCGAGGGTATCCCATTTGCCAGCTCAGCGGCGTGGGACATCTTCGAAGGTGTTATGGCGATGGCGCCCGTGAACAAGATCTGCTACGGATCGGATGGTTACAAAGTGCCGGAGATCATTTACACGAGCGCGAAGCTCGGCAAGCAAGCGCTGGCCGATGTTCTCGATCTGCAAGTCAAGCGAGGAATGATGACCGAATCCGACGCCCAGCGATCCGCGGCGATGATCCTCGCCGACAACACGGCCGAGTTGTACCGGCTTGGCTGATGAATTCTTCGTTACCGGCCTCTTGATCGAGTGGCAGTCTGGTGATGAGAATGTCGCGAAAACCGTCAGTCTGGAGGTAGACGCGGTCGTCGAGACTGACTTCACGTTGTTTCGCGATGGACAGGCCAATCTCTCGTTTCCTGAACTGTGTGCGGAAATCGAGCGCCTCGGCACTGTGCATGCTGTGGAGAGCGTTAATCGAGTGGCAATTGCGATTGCCGACGGTTTGATGGAGATCTTTCCACAAATCGCCGCGCTCGAGATCACCGTTCGCAGTCCTGATCCAGTGCTTCCCGAGGCGAGGGTTGGAGCTGTTGGTGCCCGGCTGCGCCGACGCCGTGATTCCGCGCCCCCACCTCATTCGATTCAAACCAGGAACAGACCGAGACCATTGCAGGGTTCCTAATCTGGGCGGAACCCTTGCCTGAACGGTCTGAACCAGATCAGACCTACGGCTTTCACCTTCGGTGAACCCGCCCTGATTCACATTGTTTCGATATCGCCAATTCTCTTGAACTGGACATCTGGATGGGATTCCTCAGCAAGGCGCAGATCCCAATCCGCGTTGAAGAGCGCGACAGGGCGGCCAGTCCGGTCCTCAGCCCGCAAACTTCCTCGAGTACGCAGGTTCAACGAGTCGATCGCAGCGCGGTCTCCCTCGATCCAGGTCGCGGCGGAGAATGGAAGAGGGTAGACGGACGTCTTGACCCCGTACTCTGACTCGAGCCTGGCCACGATGACATCGATCTGAAGCTCTCCAACTGCAGCCAGAATGGGTTCTCGCCCTCCTTGAAC
>JBGTJM010000330.1:0-5780 GCA_041745115.1 Thermomicrobiales bacterium | reverse complement strand
GCCTGCTCGGCGACTGAGCACGCAGACTCAAGAATCTGCCGCGCCAACTCGAGCTCTCCTTGCGCGACAGCAAGATCAGATTCAAGGATCGACCACCGGACTTGCTGAACCGGACGGTTTGCTGTCATGCCGATGCCATGCTCGATCGCGCGTTCGGCAGCATCGTGGTCACCCGTCGCCAGGGCAAGCCGAGCTGACAAAGCGAGCGTCTGCTGTTGAAACTGAGGTTGCGTTTCGAGATCGATACGTCGCAACGCTGCAAATAGCATCAGGCTGGCGGCATCCAGCTCTCCTGCGTCCACCAGCGCCTCCGCATAGGCCACTTCGGACAATGCCAGGTCAAAAGCCGTTCCATGCTCTCGGAGCAATTCGATCGACGACAGAAATGCCCGTCGGGCCTCATCGGTGAGTCCGTGAGATGCGAGCACCGCGGCCTCCTCGGCGTCGAGGCGTCCCAGATCGCCGAAGGCTGCGTCGCGCTCGAAGTGTTTCCGAGCGGCCTCGAAATGCCGGAGTGCGGGATTGATCGCACCCTGCCTCGCTGAGAGATCTGCCAGGCTTTCCTCAGCTATGGCCGCTGCCCAATTCATTTCGTCGGTGTTGAGCAGGTGGGCTGCTCTCGCGAACGCACGCTCGGCATCGGCAAACCGATCCATGGCTGCCAGTGCCGTGCCTCGATTCGATTCGATTTGACCAAGCAACACTGAGTCTTCACGGAGCAGCGAGAGGGCCTGGTCGAACATCGGTAGCGCTTCACCGGGATGACCTGTCATCGCGTATATGGCGCCGATGTTCAGGGCTGCCCGTCCGGCGAGACTCGCCTGACCATAATCCTGCAGACTCCGGAGTGCCTGGTGACCAAGAGAAATGGCTTCCGCGACGCGTTCGAGATTCGCCAGGGGCTGCATTGCCGCGAGCTTCACGCGGGCAAGCTCGAGTGTTTCGGTCTCGCATCCTGGCAGGTTCTCGGCCTCTTCGCAGATGGCTAGCGCAGCCTCGAACTGGCTGGTGTTTGCATACGCCATCGCCAGCAATCGTCTTGCTCGAAGCTGCTCGGAGATGGTACCGACATCGTCAATGACGCTCAGCGCCTCAAGCGCAGTCGAAACAGCCGCTGGCGGATCCATCACTGTGAGTTCTTCCAGTTTCGCGAGCAGGATCGAGAGATCGACCGCGCCCCCGGCCTGGAGATCGACGTGACCGCCAGCCTTTGTCACAACTGGACTCCGGAAAACACGATCAGCGCGTTGTCGATTTCGACGACCGCAATCCATTCGGCGGGTGGCAGCAGCAACGCGAAATGCCCGCTCTCCAGAATCACCGCCTGATGGGAATCCGGGAGTGCGTCCTCGATGGGCCGATTGTCAGCCGGGACGAAGCGAATGGTAAGGCCAGACGGCACGGTGTCCATGCCCAGCTGACCGACCACGGAACAGACGTCGCCATCACGAGTGACTTCGAGATCGAGATCTGCGACGTCACTCGTGAAGGCAAACTGTTGGGTTCGCCTGTCAGACGCGCTCCGAAGTCCGGCGATTTCAGGCGTGGCACCGGTATCGAGAACCAGCTGAGCCCAGATCTGCTTCAGTCTGGCGCTGATCGGTGTTGATGATACGGAATCTCGCTGGACGAGATCGGGCCGGATGCGGGTGAACAGGGCATTTGTCTGCTGAACTACGAGAACAGGAGGCTCCCTCAGGGTGCCACCAGCGACCTCGCGCAGACTGACCAGGCGCTGAACGAGTTGAAGCTGCTCCCGGCAGTCTCCGCAACTTGCGAGGTGTCGAGACAGCTCGGGATCTTCGTCGCCGCTGGCGAATCGCAGCAGACGCTCTTCTAAATCGGGCTCGTTGTGCATCGTGCTGCGTACCTCCTTAGAGCAATCGTATTAGTAGAGGAAGGAGCTGCTCGTTCTGATACATCCTGGTGGCTCCTCACGATACTCGCGACGGTGGCACGCCACTGCCGTCTTCCGCCGTGACGCCGAGTGTTACCAGCTGCTGGTGCAGCCTCTTCAGACACCGTGCCCGAACTGGTCCGATGCTGCCAACAGCGATACCGAGCTCTGCTGAAATTTCCTGATACGGGGGGCGCTCTTCACGGAGAAACAGCATCTCGATCAGCGTCCGGCACTGGTCGCCAAGCATCGAAAGTGCCTGATGGAGCGTTTGCGCTTCCTGCCAGGCGATCAGCCGGTCGTCGTTGTCCTGCTCGGGATCGACCTGCTCGGGAACACTGTCGAGTGAGGAATGTTGTCGCGACTTGCGAAGTCGCCAGCACTCTCGCTGAGTCGTGGTAATCAGCCAGGAGGAGAAGCGTTCTGGTTGCTGGAGTGATTCCAGGCGGCGCAGGACGATAATGAAGACGGTTTGCACGATGTCTGCGGCATCCTGTTCGTCGAGCCCAGACCGGAGGGCGATCGAGAAAACCAGACGGTTGTAGCGCTCGACGAGTTTGGTCCAGGCCAGCTGATCTCCGCGCAGGCAGGCTGAGAGGAGTGCGGCGTCATCCTCATATGGTGATTCGCTCTGGAAGAGAGGCATCATGACGCATTCTGTGCGCGTGGACGTTTGCTGTGGATTGCCGCCGACACGGTGTTTGTCACGTTCTGCCGTTCTGATACATTCTGGATGATCGGTTCCGACGGTCGCGTGCCCAGTCTCTGCCTTGAAGTGCCCGATGAAGCTCTGAGTAGCGTATCAGCCGCGGGCACGGTGAAGAAAAGGCCATCCAGTCACCGAGGTGCGATCATCACGAAGGAGGTGCGCGACATGGCAGGTCGTTTGAACGAAAAAGTCGCCATCGTGACTGGAGCCGGATCACAAGGATCGGGCATTGGTAATGGTAAAGCGGTGGCGGTTCTTTTTGCGCGGGAAGGGGCGCGAGTGGTGTGTGTCGATGCCGATATGGACCGCGCCGTGGAGTCGGTGGTGATGATCGAAGGCGAGGGTGGAGTCGCGATACCATTCGTCGCCGACGTAACCAGTCGCACGGCGTGTGAGGAAATGGCCAACGCCGCTGTCGAACGCTTTGGCCGCCTCGATGTGCTTCACAACAATGTGGGCATTGTTTCTCCTCACGGTATCCGTGAGGTTAATGAGGTCGATTGGAACCGGATGTACGATGTGAACGTCACGAGCATCGTAAACACCACTCAGGCGGTGTTGCCGCATCTGGAGGCCGCCGGTGGTGGAGCGATAGTCAACGTTTCATCGATCGCGGCATCACGCGCGTATGGGGTTGCCACCGCCTACCAGACCACCAAGGCGGCCATCATTGGTCTGACGATCTCGCTGGCCTCCCAACTTGCCGAACAGCGCATCAGAGTCAATGCGATCGCGCCGGGTCTGGTTTGGACACCAATGGTTGAACCGTTCGTGAATGCCGAAATGCGCGAAGCGAGACGTGAATCGGCCCTGTTGCAGGAGGAAGGGACTGCGTGGGACGTGGCCTGGGGGGCAGTCTATCTTGCCAGCGATGAGTCACGGTGGGTGACTGGCCAGGTGCTCACAATTGATGGAGGACTCACATTGACCACGCGCGGGGTGACGCGATAGGGGAACTGACGATAGAAAATTGGAACGGGGTTCTGAGAAGCGCTTCTTCAGAATGCCTGGACCGGCGCATTTCGCCGGTCCGGAACAGGTAGCTGCTATTCGCCGTACAGCATGGTCCCAAGGTCGTATCCGATATCGATAAGGTCTTCGGCGTGAATGATCTCGTCGCCGAGGATTTCGCCGCCGCTGTCACGAATGGCGCCCATGAGTCCGCGAGCCCAGGTCTGCTCCAGAGCCACGACGGCTGCGACGCCTCCAATTGGCATGGCTTCGGCGAGATCTTCGAAAAGCTCGTCGCTGTCCACGAGGTCAATGCCCTCGGCGGCTCCAGTGAGCGCACCTTCGATGGCGCCTTCTTCGCCCGCCATTCCCAGCCCGAGGAGACCACCGACAAGCGTGCCAAGCAATTTGCGGCCAGGCACGAATTCGGCATCGATATCGACGAGCTGGTAATCCTCGTCTGATTCGCGGATCACCATTGCGGCATCGATGATGGTGATGATGCCGCCTTCTTCGAGGGCGACCAGCTGATCGGCGATTCGACCTTCCCAGGTTGGCTCGTGAAGCAATACGGTGATGAACTGAACGGGCCCCATCAGGGCGTCACGGTTTTCGGTCATGGATTTCTTCCTTTCTCTGTGATCGATCGTTCGATTCTCGCGTGGTCAGTGTATCCACAAAGTGGGGTCAGTTTGCGAGGGTTTAGCAAACGATCCGGTTTCTGGACCACTTGACGCTGTTTCAGCTCATCGAGCGAGTCGATCTCGGGTCGCTTGACCACTTGGGTTGGCCAACATTTCACTGCGAGATGACGCGGTGCAGTGGTTGTGGGACACTCTGATTCGGCAGGTGACGTCCGGCCAACAGGGCCGGTCTTCAATTTCAGTGAGTATTTATTAATGAAGGAGCGGGGCATGGCAGCAACAAATCCAGTTCGATCAGTCAAGAGTGAAGAGTTTGACCATCCAGCTCAGACTGATCTAACAGTGACGATGCACCGGCTGGCCGCCCTGGAGCCGTCATCCGGAACGCCCTACCTGACAGGTGCTCTGGATTGGCGGCCAGAGGGCAGTGATCCAAGTGTTCGGCAGGCAATCACCGAAGCTCGCAGAGTCGTCGAACAGGCAATCGGCGAGCAGGAAAAGCGAAGCGCAGCACTCGAGAGCCTGAGTACAGATCTGGAAGCAATCACGGAAAAAGTTCAGAGAACGATCGATCCTTCGGCGCAAGGGGTCTACATCGTGGCGAACAGCGGACTGGGCGTTCTGGAGGTCGAGCCGCTGGGCCTTCCTGTCGAAACGTCGGTCTATCTGGGACCCATCCCTGCGCTGAAAGCGCTGGCTCAGATGGTCGAGGACTTTCCGCTGCACGCGATTTTGCAGGTCGACCAGAAACAGTCTCTGATGTCATTCGTGAGCGAGGATCTGGTGGCCGGATCGGTTGCAGTTAAGAGCAGTGCGTGGCCCCGGAAACAGGCAAGTGGCGGATTGAGCCAGCGCCGCTACCAGGCGCGTGCCGATGAGCGGGTGCAGGCGGTGGCAAAGGTGGTTGCTGACGAAACCAGAAGAGCACTTGAGGAGACCGGTGCTCGTCGTTTGATTCTGTCGGCCAGCGACGTGATGCGCCCGGCTCTAATGGCCGAGTTTCACGAGACGGTGAAAGAAAAGATCATTGGCGATATCCGCATTGACATCGATGCGCCGTTCCCGGAAGTGCTCGATCTGGCGAGACCGGTGAAGGATGCGTTCGAACGCCAACGAGAAGCCGAGCAGGTCGCCGAGCTGGAAAACGCGTTGCCTTCGGGCCGGGCGGTGGTTGGCACCATCGATGTACTGAAGGCCCTTCGGAATGGTCAGGTGCACCGGGTTCTGATGACCCGGCGCTACCAGGATGAGGGCTGGATGGACTATACAATGCAGGTGTTCGGTCTGGGAGCCCTCCCGAAGGAGCATCCGGCCGGGGGAGACAAGGCCAATATCGTCGAGGTTGCCATGGAGGAAGAAATTATCCGGCAGGCGATCGTGAGCGGGGCGCAAATCGAGGTTATTAAGGGTGCACTGCCGGTCGATCCGGACTCACCGATTCCAGCAGCTGGTAGTGATGCGCCACGTGCCGAAGCTGCGCTGAAGATGGACAAGCTGGGCGGTGTTGCGGCGATGCTGCGGTTTACTGTCTAGGCCAGTATCAATACGACTCGTGTGGAGCGGGCGTCTGGCCAATTCG
>JBGTJM010000329.1:0-6735 GCA_041745115.1 Thermomicrobiales bacterium | reverse complement strand
CCGTCGCAAGAGCCGTACGAGTTTTCAGCCGGCTTTGAGCGCGATGCGTTCGCATCCTCGGCACCGGTCGCAGACATCGCTGTTCCTCAGGCCCAAGTTCTCAGCGACAGCCAGAACGGCACTTCCAGGTTTGTCGAGATTCGACTCGACTCTCCTCGCGGAGGAGCAATACTCGATGTCAAAATTAAAGGCGCTGGGGCAATCCAGTCTGCAGAAATCGATGGCCGTGCAATGGACCTCTCAGACTATCCCCTTGCGAGCAAAGGAGAACTGCAGTTCACGTATGTAGCGATTCCTGATGAGGGGGTAAGACTTGTTCTGGAAATCGAATCGCCTGCGCTGTTATCGCTCACGCTGAGGGAAACTTCATTCGGACTGCCAGCGCTGCCCGGTATCGAAGTTACGGAGCGGCCCGCTGATATGATGCCTGCTCCGGCACTGCCGCTCGATGCCACTACTGTGATCAAGCGATACGAGATCTGATTGGACTGAGATTGAGGACGCGGCTTGATGGAGCATGTGGGGGGAACAGGAATCAAAATCCGTCCGGCCAGGATAGATGATGCTCCAGTCATTGCCGCGATTTATAACGAGGGGATTCGCGATCGCCTGGCAACGCTCGAAACGAGCGAGCGAACCGCGGAGGAGCGTCGGGAATGGCTGGCGGGCCGTGATGATCGCCATCCCGTGTTCGTCATCGAACGTGACCGAATCGTAGACGGGTGGGCGTCCTTGAATCAGTTCAATCTGCGAAATGCGTATCGCTTTGTGGCCGATTTATCGATCTACGTCAGCAGGTCGGCGCGAGGGCAGGGGATGGGATCGCGCCTGATGTCTCACCTGATCAGCGAAGCAAAGCAGATCGGCTATCACAAGCTTGTGCTTTCGGCGTTCCCGTGGAACGAGGCGGGCATGCGTCTCTACCAGCGCCATGGTTTTCGAGAGATCGGCGTGTACCGTGAGCAGGGTGTACTAGACGGCCGGTGGGTAGATACGGTCATCATGGAGTTGATCCTGGATGAGCATCTGCCGCCCTCTGGCTGAGAGGGTTAACCGTTCAAACTCGTTCTCGCACCCGCCCGACGAGTGACGACGTCGCACCAGCAACCCCGAACATCAAGACGCCATTCGGGATGTGCCAGGCTGCAGCCTGAGCGGACTCACGGCCAGCGTAACCGAGGCCGATCTGGGCGATGGTCAGGACCAACAACAGCACACCCATCAGCAGCAGCCTTCGGTCGATAGCGCCAGGTATTCGCACGATCCAGGTGAGGGCAATCTGCGCGAACACCGTCAGAAAGAACACATTTGCCAGAAGCTCGTGCAGATTGATGAAGTCGGGATCTCCCTTAAACCATCCTTGTCCCGCGAACGCGGCCTGGACCAGTACCAGGACTGCGTTTATGAGCGTCAGCACGTAGAGAGCGACTAGCAGATTTGGCTTTCCGATGGCGTTTGTCGAGTCTGAAGCGTTGAAGCTACTTTGCATGGTTGTTGTTTGGTCCTTCTGTGAAAAATCTTACTCTTCGCACGTGTTCAAATGCTGTTGGACTCATCCATTGCCCGGGTTTAATGTGTTCCGCCAGCAGCCTTCACTCTGTTGAACCCAGGAACTCAACGATCTGCCGGGCGAGTTCATCAACCTCGATCAATTCGCTCAGATTGTCACCCAGGTTTTCCCGCAAGTAGAAACCCGCCTCCTTGTCGCTGATTTCGACGATGTTACCGCGGACGATGTTCGCGTCAACAACTCCCTGCTTTTCCAGAACTGATGCTATGCCTCTAAGGCGAATCTGCGTCATCGTGAGTTGCGCAGCAAGGTGCGCGATAGCGAGCATCAGGGCTTCAAACTGCGTGTCAGCAGAAGTTTGATGCCCATTGTGTGGCCGGTCGGTTCCATGACCTGACGAATCTGTCACCTTCGTGCACCTCCGGTGTAGAGAGCTTCCTAGACGGCGGCTTCGAACCAATCAGCGAGACTTCTGTCAATCGGCCTTTTGAGCAAAAATGTCGCGTTCGTTCGTGTATGAGGTCCTCAGAATCGGGCATACTATCGGCGGTGCGACCGAGCTGTTCGCGGCGAAAGTTAGTAAGGGAAATTTGCATGATCCGGTTGTTCTCGCTCGTTGTAGTGGTGTTCGCTGTGGGACTGTCCACCGTTAGCGACACCGTCGCATTGCAAGATTTGAAGACACCTGACTCATGCCTTGGCACACCGATAGTCACGGAACCTGACTTTCCTGAGATCGCGCCGGCTGCATCGCCAATCGCTTCACCGGTGCCGTCGCCGGTCGCAGCTGAGATCGTTCGATCGGTGGAGCCGGTGGACGGACAGATAATTCAACAACTCGAAACCCTCGTGCGGTCACTCGCAGCATGCATGTCGGCGGGCGATGCCCAGGGCATTGCCACACTTACGACAGCAGATTACCGTGGAATAGTTTATGGCGGAGGCGTGAGGCTGTCCCAGGCTGATTTCATTTCGCTCATGGAGTCGGCGCCTGTCTTACCGGTGCGCGTGGTCGCAGTCTCAAATGGCGGATTCACCGGGATGCGCACCGTCAGTTCGGATGTCGAACTCGTGGTCGGAAACCAGTTGCTGCAAGAGCGCTGGACGTTTGTTTTCCGAAGTGCAGATGTTCCCTCTGACGGAACGGCGATCGAGTCAACAGAGCAGCGATCCGGATTCTGGCTTGTGCACGGGGTTGAAACGATGTCGGTAGGAGTTCCCTCCGGTTCTGCCAGAATTCAAGTCACGCTCGATGAGCACTCATTTGATCTGACCCCTAGTAACGTTCGCGGACCAGATGTCACTTTGGTCGGTCGGAACATTGGCAGCGAACCCCATGAAATGCTCGTGCTCAGATTGCAGCCGGATGCCGACACGGCCGATCTGCTGCTTCCCAATGCGGATGGCTTTCCGGCGGGAATCGAGATTGTCGGGCAAGCAACGACGCTCCCTGGAAACGAGGCCGAACTCGTGCTCGTTGATCTGCCGAGCGGAACCTACACAATCGTCTGCCTATTCCCTGACGCCCGAGGTGTTCCTCACCTGGCGCTTGGCCAGGAAGCCAGCTTCACGGTTCAGTGAAGAGCTGAATCGCGAAGCAGAAATTTTTGAACGCTTTTCCGTGATAGACTGCGTTGTCTGGATTTGAAGCCTGCCAAGAGGCAGAGGCTTGGGATTTGAAGTGCAGTGCAAGGAGGGACGACGCAGATGTCGAGTCTTCGAAATTGGCGAGCCACCCGACTGTTGTTCGCTATGGTTCTGGCGTTCACGGTCATCGGTACGGCTGGTCTGGGAACGGTAGCCGCCCAGGATGCGGTTGAGTGCGACTCGCCGGGACTACCAGCACCGGTAGAGGCTGAGGCCACACCTGAGGCTGTCGAAGAGGAAGCCCCAGCCGACGACATGGCAGACATGGATATGGGTACTCCCGAAGCCATGGAGATGCCAGCTCCGGCACCGCTTCCGGAAGGCATGCCTGCTGATCCAGGCGTGGCCGGTCTGATCAACGCGGCAATTGCCAACTACGCTGCCTGCTTCAACGAAGCGCAGGTAACCGGGGATCCGGGGCTGTTCGTAGCTCTCGAATCCGACAACTACATCGCGATGAGCACCGAGAGCGGAGATCCGGCGGAGCGTGTTGCGAACGAGTCAGGCGGACCTCCGTTTACTGCCGAGCTATTGTCGATCAGCAATCCGCTGACGTATGACGACGGACGTGTCAGCGGTGATGTGGAGCTTCTGCTGAACAACACGTGGTTCCTGCACCAGCGGATGTTCCTGACCCTCGGGCCGGATTTGACATGGCTTCTCGACGAGGAAGCGTATCTGCGGCCTCAGCCGGATGCCGAAACGGTCTCTGTCAACGGCATAAACATTACCGAGACAGTCGACGAGGCTACTGGTGAAGTCACGTATGCATTCGAGTTTCTCGGTAGTCCGATGATTCAGCAAACCGAAGCGCTGATATTCAATGTCACCAACTCTGGCGCGGAGGTCCATGAGGCCGCTGTCGTGCAGCTTCCCGAAGGAGCCGATCCGCTCGGCATTCTTGACGGATCGATACCGTTCGAAGAAATCACCTTCGTTGGAGTCGTCGTGCCGATCTTCCCCGGCGAAACACGGGATCTTGCGCTCTTGAATCTCGAGCCAGGCACTTACACAATGCTTTGCTTCATACCGGGCCCGGATGGCGCGCCGCATGCGGTCAACGGCATGATCGGCGAGTTCGAAGTCGTCGCACCGGAGGAATAGCGCTGGGCGCGAGGGGTTCTTTGATGGAGCGGCGCTTCGCGTCGCTCCTCTTTTTGATCGGTGGTCAACCGGGGATTGCGATCTTGAACGTTCAGACGGAAGAAGGGGCGAGGTTTTCTCCGGTGGGTGCGGTTGGGCTTTTTCAGAACGCGCGGGGTGACGAGACCCCTTAGATGGGTTACAATCCAGTACACCCAATTTGGAACGCCGGTACTTCTGGCGGTGACTTGTTGTGATTCGATTTTATGGAGGTTCAGCACGAATGTTGAAACGTCTCAGTATCGGCAGTTTGGCGTTTTTGTTTGCAATCGTTTTTGCGAGCATGAGTGCATTCGGCACTGTCAGCGCGCAGGTTGTAACGGAATGCGTGTCCCCTGGACTTCCTGACGGCACCCCAACGCCGATGGAAGATATGGACGGCATGGATATGGGAAGTCCAGAAGCCGACGAAGCCATGGGTGACATGGCCAGTCCCGAAGCTATGGACATGGAGGCGATGGAGCTACCTGAGCCTCCGGTCGTACCGGTAGGCGAACCGGCTGACGAAGAAACCGCTGCGGCGATCGATGCAGCTCTTTCCAACTACGCTGCCTGCCTGTCAGAAGGCTGGAGCACAAATGACCCGGCGCTGTACATCGCACTTGAAACCGAAAACTTCTGGATGATCTCAACAGGTTCAGCAAATCCACACGACCGGGTCATGTTCGAGTCGGACTCACCATTTGACTCTCTCGAGCTTATCGGCATCACCGACCATATGGTTCATGGCGATGGCCGTGTAAGCGGTGACATTTCTGCGGTAGCGGGAAACTGGCTGATCAAGATCCGCGCCGTACTGGCAGAGGAAGACGGAACTTGGCTCTACGACGAGGAGTACTTCCTTTCACCCGACACATCGTCATTCGACACGGTTTCGGTGAATGGCATCAATATCACCGAAACGACAGACGACGCGACCGGCGAAAAGACCTACGCATTCGAGTTCCTCGGCAGCCCGACCATCGAGCAGACTGAAGTCCTCGTATTCAATGTGACCAATTCCGGCGAGGAGCTGCACGAAGCGGTCGTGGCGCAGTTGCCCGAGGGCGCTGACCCACTCGGCCTTCTCGATGGCTCTCTGGGCTTCGAAGAAGTCAGGTTCATAGGCGTTGTTTTCGACATCTTCCCAGGCCAGACAGCCGATCTTGCACTTGTCAATCTCGAGCCGGGCACCTATACGCTTCTCTGCTTCTACCCCGGTCCAAGTGGTATGCCACACGCTGCTGAAGGCATGATCGGGCAGTTCGAAGTCGTGCCACCTGCCGAGTAGCGTTTTAGTTTGGGTTCTCGGAGGCGGGCAATGGTGCTCGCCTCCTCGAAGTCCCGACCATGAGGCCGGGCAATGGATTTACTAAATCAAGGAGTAAGGATTGATGGCGAAACAGGGACCGTTCTGGGGGATCTATCAGGATCTCAAAGCTGGCAAGATTACCCGCCGTGATTTCATCGCTCGGGCTACCGCACTTGGTGTGGCCTTGCCAGTTACGATGTTTGTGCTCAACTCCATCACCATTGGAGGCGCATCGGCGCAGGATGCGACGATGGGGCGACCGTCAGTAGGCACCGAGGGCCAGACTCGCGGCGCCGGGGGTGAGCTGAAGATTCTGCAATGGCAGGCAGCTACTATCGCCTTCGCCCACAAGGGACAGGGCACCAAGGATTCACTGGCGTCCAGCCTGGTGATCGAGCCGCTCTTCTCTTATGCAGCAGATGGCGCGTTGCTTCCGACCCTCGCATCTGAGGTGCCAACGATCGAAAACGGCGGGCTCTCGGAGGACCTCCGAGTTGCCACCATCAACCTGTTGGAAGGTGTTCTGTGGAGTGACGGAGAGCCTTTCACTGCCGAAGATGTTCTCTTCACCTGGCAGTGGATCAGGAACGAGGAGAATGCATCGACGAGTTTCACCACCTGGGAGACCGTCGAGTCGATTGAGGTTCTGAGTCCCACGCAGGTTCAGGTAACGTTCACCGAGGCGTCGCTGGCATGGTATGTGCCACGCGCTGGCGCATATTATGGCGGCATCATTCCGAAGCACATTCTTGACGTTGAGAATGCAGATGCAGCTGGTACTGCCTTCCTGACCAACCCGATCGGCACTGGTCCTTACAAGGTCGAGACCTTCCAGGAGAACGATCAGGTCATCTACGTGGTCAATGACAACTATCGAGAGCCAAACAAGCCTTATTTCGCGACGGTCAATCTGAAGGGTGGCGGAGACGCAGGTTCTGCTGCTCAGGCAGTCCTTCAGACTGGCGACTGGCACTTCGCCTGGAATCTCCAGGTCGAGCCTGCCATTCTGCGCCAGATGGAGGAGGACGGTGGCATTGGCCGCGTTTACGCGACGCCAGCTACCAATGTCGAGCGCCTGATGTTCAACTTCGCTGATCCGAACGTCGAGGTTGACGGCGAGCGCGCGCATCTGTCAGTTCCCAAC
>JBGTJM010000328.1:0-2482 GCA_041745115.1 Thermomicrobiales bacterium | reverse complement strand
GCCACCGCAACCGCCACCCGCAGTCCGGAAAAAAACGCTGGCAACGCTCCAGGTGCCTGCACCCAGAAGAAACGTTGCATGCGGTCAGCACCCATGGCCCGAAAGAGATCGAGCAACTCTCGATCAGCGGCACGCAAACCGTCGGCCGTGGCGACGGTGATCGGGAAGAAGGCGATGAGCGCTGTCATGATGACCTTCGGGAGCAGCCCATGCCCGAACCATATGAGGAGCAACGGCGCCAGGGCAATGACGGGTATCGCCTGGCTGGCCACTACAATCGGATAGAGCGTTCGCTCCAGAACTGACGATGCCCGAATAGCCAGCGCGAAACTGACACCGGCAACAATCGCCACTCCAAGTCCAACAACGACTTCTTCCAACGTCACCAGCGCGTTTTCCAGCAGGAATGCTCTGTCATTCCAGAGTGTCGCCCCAATTCTCGACGGCGCTGGGAGAAACCAAACCGGGGTGTCTCTCCAGCGCACCCAGATTTCCCAGATCGTCAGCAGCAGAGTCAGCGCGCCGACTGGCGCCAACACGGCCACCAGCTGGGACCTTCGCTGGGCTGTCATGTTGATCCGTTCGCAGATACGATTCCGAGCGCCTCCAGCAAATGCTTTCGATGGGTGTTGAAGGCGGAGGATGCCAGGAATGAGCGATCTCGGGGTCGTTGGGCCGTGATCGGTTCGCTATGAACAATCGATCCTGGTCGACCTGAGAAGACAAGGACCTCATCCGCAAGAACGATCGCCTCGTCGACATCATGGGTCACCAGTAGAACCGTTCGGCTCTCAGTATCCAGCGCGTTTGCCAGCCACTCCTGCGAGCTCATCCGCGTCAGCGCATCGAGAGAGCCAAATGGCTCATCGAGCAGCAGGAGCGACTGGCCCGTGAGCATCGTCCTGACGAAGGCCACGCGTTGCCTCATGCCACCCGAAAGCTGCGCCGGATATGACTTCTCGAATCCCGAAAGTCCAAACTGTGCAAAACGCTCGGTCGCCCGTTTTTCCGCTTCGCCGCGAGATATTCCTTGAACTTGCAAGGCTGCAGCCGCGTTCCCGACCGCAGTCCGCCAAGGCAGCAGCAGATCTCGCTGCTTCATGTAGGCGGCGTGTCCAAGTCGCTCCGATCCACTGGAAGGCGATCCATTCACCAAGACGGTGCCTGAATCAGGATCGATGAGACCAGCAACGATGTCGAGCAACGTGCTCTTGCCTGAGCCTGATGGCCCAACGATAGCGACGAACTGGCCCGGCGCCATCGAGAATGAAATCCGTTCCAGCGCAAGCAACACGATGCCATCTTCCGTATAGCTGGCGGTGACGTCGTCGACGGTCAGGGCGTCGGCAAGCTCCGCACGGACAGTACTGTGTATTCCAGACATCGGCTCTGACATTTCCACCAGATCTGGGGCACCCATATGGAAGAGGTTGTCGCTATGGACGACGCAATGCAACGTGCCAGCCACAGGATCGTTTAGACTCAGCGGCTGACCATCGCGACGCCGTGAGGGTCGATTCTGACACATGGACAGGCTATGAGAGCGGTTCTCGATGCCCGCTGAATCACATCTCCAACCGAGCATTCTGGCTGCCCTGCCGCCAGACGAGGCTCGCATTGTCACGGCGCTCAGCGATCAGTTTGGCGCCGCTGGCAAGGAACTGTATCTTGTCGGTGGTGTTGTGCGAGACATCCTGCTGGGCACGCCGAATCGCGGCGAGCTCGATTTCACGACGAATGCCCTACCGGAAGAAACGGAACGACTGGGGATTAACGCCGGCGCCGGCTCTGTGTATCTGGTCGGCGCACGTTTCGGCACTGTTGGTATGGTCTTCGAAGGATCTGCCCCGGACCTGCCGATCAATGTCGAAATTACCACCTATCGAGCAGAACACTATCCAGACGAAAGCCGCAAACCATCGGTCGAATTCGGCGCTTCTCTCATCGATGACCTGAGCCGTCGTGACTTTGCGATCAACGCCGTGGCCGCCGACGCCCTGAGCGGCCTGGTCATCGATCCCTATCACGGACAGGCCGATCTGCTGATGTCCAGAGTCCGGGCGGTTGGCGATGCCGACTTGCGATTCAAAGAAGATCCGCTGCGGCTGCTGCGAGCGGCGAGATTCGTCGCCCAGCTGGGGTTTACGATCGAGTCGGAGACTGCAGAAGCCATGCTGCGCCAGGCAGAGAGCCTCAGTCGGATTAGCAGGGAACGGATCTACGGAGAGTTCACACGACTTCTCACAGGACCATATGCATCGCATGGTCTCGAAGCCCTGTACAGCACGGGACTCTTTCGACTCGTGCTTCCGGAGATTCGCGATCTCCCCGAGCAGGAACCTCGACCAGGCGATCCACACGAGAAAGATCTCTGGGAACACACCAAACGGGTAGTCGATAGCGTGCCCAGCCGCCCCACGGTGCGGTGGGCCGCGCTGCTTCACGATTCTGCCAAGCCGCGGACACGATCGATTTCACCATC
>JBGTJM010000327.1:0-3165 GCA_041745115.1 Thermomicrobiales bacterium | reverse complement strand
CACATGCACGGAACCCCGCATCACCGGGAGACTAATCGCCAGGCGCTGCTGCTCGAGCGCTTCGAATGCGTCGTAGGAAAATCCGCCTGTGCGCGCCAGCAACGAAAGCGGTGCTGGCGGATGGGTGCTGTGCACCGCAATTACCCGCCGCAGCGCCTCCAGTGGCTCCGCAGCCGACCGGTCGAGGAACTGCCGCCGCCAAGACCAGGCGCGCAATCTGAGTTGAAGCTCTGTCGATTGCATTGTCATTCGTCTCTCAGATCACGGATTTCCAGCACATTGCCGAGACGTTCCGAGTCATTCAAGACTACACGACGTGGTGTGCCGTTCGTCAGATGAACTCCCCTCTTGACAGCGACGATCGAAGAACATCGCGTCGTACTTGCAGAATATTCTGATTCGGCGTGCAAATGCACAATTCGTCAGCCTGATGCGATACGATACGAATCAGAACTTCCCTGCCATGCAGCCGACACCTTCCAGCCGAGGGAACTCGAGAAATGACTACCTTCGATTTCGATGTCATCGTTGTCGGTTCCGGGTTTGGCGGATCGGTGATGACCTATCGCCTGGCTGAGGCAGGATTGCGTGTTTGCCTGCTGGAACGCGGCAAAGCCTGGCCGCCCGGTTCTTTTCCTCGCAGCCCATGGCGCATGCGAACTAACTTCTGGGATCCCAGTGAGCGACTGCACGGCCTGTTCAACATCTGGTCATTTGCCGATATTGGTGGTGTGGTCTCCAGCGGATTGGGTGGTGGCTCGCTGATCTACGCAAATGTGCTGTATCGAAAAGCGGCCGAAACCTTCGAGCCGGAGGGCTGGCCCATTGGATACCACGATCTGGCTGCCCACTACGATGCCACCGAGTTGATGCTCAACGGTCAGTCGTATCCGTTTCAGGCCGACCCTGCCAACCGTACTGACGACCATCATCTCTACAATGTCACATCCAAGACTCGTGCCATGCGCCACGCTGCTCAGCTCCTCTCGCGGGACGACCCGAACGTCGAATTTCAGCTTCCAAAACTGGCCGTCACGTTCGCCAATCCGGATTCGCCACCCATGGTCGGCGAACCGATTACCGGTGCCCCGCCCAGCCTCCATGATCGTGGTCGCACCAGACTGACCTGCCAGCTCTGCGGTGAATGCGACATTGGATGCAACTTCGGCAGCAAGAACACCCTTGACCTGACCTATCTGTCGGCAGCTATGCAGCTGGCGCAACCGCCCAGTATTCGCACGAACGCCGAGGTCCGCACATTCGCACCACACAACGGCGGATATCAGGTGCACTATGTCGATCACACCGCGGCAGCAAATGGTGATCCCAGCGCCCCGAAGTCAAGTGAACTCGAGGCACTGCCACTCACGTCCCGGTTTCTGGTGCTCTCGGCGGGAAGCTTTGGATCGACCTATCTGATGCTCAAGAATATCGACAGCTTCTCGCACGTCAATCGTCAGGTGCTGGGCACCAAGTTCTGCGGGAATGGCGATTTGCTGACGGTTCTGGTGCGATCAAAAGAGGAACAGAAGAAGCGGGGCCGACCCCGCGTGCTCGACAGCAGCTACGGTCCGGTGATCACCAGCGCCATCCGATTCAAGGATGTGGAGGAGGGAGAGCTGCGCGGTTACTACTATATCGAAGACGCTGGCTACCCCGACTTCGCCAACTGGCTAATCGAGTCGGCAAACCCATTGCCTCTGTTCAAGCGGGCTCTCGGGTTTGGCCGAGTCTGGCTGAGTCGTCGGCTTGGATTCACCGATGACAGCGACATCAGCGAAGAGATTTCCCGACTTCTTGGAGACTGCCGGCTGTCGAGCACTTCGATGCCGCTGCTGGGAATGGGACGAGACACAGCGGACGGGACCATGGAGCTGACCAAGAAGGGTCGCCTGGCGGTGAATTGGAACATGATTAGCTCGGCATCGTACTTCGGGAAGGTTCGAAAGTCAGCAATGAGCATCGCCAGGGTTCTACACGCTGATTTCAAAGAGAATCCACTGACTTACCTGAGCCGGGTCATTACGGTCCATCCCCTTGGCGGCTGTCCCATGGCCCACACCTCAGATGAAGGAGTGGTAGACACGCAAGGTGAGGTGTTTGGGCATCCCGGTTTCTACATTGCCGATGGATCAGTCATTCCCGGCGCAATCGGGCCAAACCCATCGCTGACCATCGCGGCCTGCGCAGACCGTTTCGCCGACCATTTGATTAGCAAAGCTCGCGCCGATGGTCTTATCAACTGATGGACGGCATAAGACTGCAGTTTCAGGTGGAGTGCCTTCATAGCGAAAGCTCCCTTCCTCTCGGACAGAAAACGTTCTCCAGTTCCCATTTCCCATTTCCCATTTCCCAGAATGCTCATTCCGGACACCCTGTCCACGGCCCATACAGGTAGTCGGACAGCGGTTGCGGGCCGACCAGAATCTGTCGATTGTGGGTGACAACGCCATTCTGGTCTGGCTTCAGCCACCATTTGATCAGCATGATCTGGCCATCGACGATCTCAATTCCCGTGATAGCCCGCGGGTGCACGCAACTTCCCGTATTGAAGTACGGGGCCTCACCTATCCTGGGGAATGACGGACGGTGCGTATGTCCGCAGATCAGGGGTTGGTGATTTCCACAGATCCACGCGGTGATATTGTCTTCGACCTCGTGCATCGCCCGAACATCAGACGATGGCCTAGTCGGGTCCTTGACTCCAAAAAACTGCAGGTGTCTCCAGAAGTGTCGGACGGCAAACCTGCCCAGTCTCCAGAATTGATCGTTTACCCCTCCACCCTGGTGCCCATGCACCACGAAGAGCTCCTGGCCCGTCACCTTGTGCCGCAGGATCAACGCCTCATGGACTGAGATTGGCCCAAAAAGCTCCTTGGTCTGCCGATCTCGGGGATCAAAATATGAGTAGAGATGCTTCTTGACGACTCTCGGAAACTGTCGCTCGATATCGTGGTTACCCCAGAGCAACCGCAGCCTGCCATCCTTGTGAAAACGCACCATCGACGCGTAAATATGGTCGTGCTCTCTCCTGACAATCGAGAAGTCCTTGTTCTCCCAGAGCTCGTCTCCGTCACCCACCTCGACATACGTGTACTTTTGCCTGTCGTAATACTCAAGCGCGTGAAAAAAGAGCATCGAGTTGTGGGCAAAGTCGTCTGCCCA
>JBGTJM010000326.1:0-2063 GCA_041745115.1 Thermomicrobiales bacterium | reverse complement strand
CCTGCCTGTATGCCGGTATTGCCGCCGTTCCGGTTCATGCGTTGAAAAAGAACGAGAGCGGAGAGCGGCTGGGTAACATCATCTCCGATTGCCGAGCGGTCATCGTCATTACTGATCAGGCGTCTCGGACTGCGCTGGAAGGTTGCGAGCAGATGCTTGCCGGTGCGGAGCTTGTCGATGTTGGTTCCCTGAACCTGGCGCTCGGACGACTGTGGCGACGGCCTGCGATCACCGCACGCAGCACGGCTTTCATCCAGTACACATCCGGATCAACAGGTTTGCCAAAGGGCGTGGTGATCAGCCATGGCAATCTGATGAGCAACGAGCGGATGATCGCCGAAGCCATGAATCATGGCCGCGATACCGTCTACGTAAGTTGGCTGCCCGTATTCCACGACATGGGTCTGATCGGCAATCTGCTGCAAGCCTTCTTTCTGGGGGTCCGGTGTGTATTGATGTCGCCACAAGCCTTCGTCGCGAACCCCATTCGCTGGCTGGAGGCGATCTCCCGCTATCGCGGCACCACCAGCGGCGCGCCGAATTTTGCCTATGATCTGTGCGTCCTGCGCACCACCGCCGAGCAGCGCAAGAATCTGGATCTGAGCTGTTGGAAGATCGCCTTCAACGGCGCCGAGCCGGTCAGAAAGCACACGCTCGACCGCTTCGCAGCCATGTTTTCGTCTAGCGGTTTTCGCAGGGAAGCACTGTTTCCCTGCTATGGCATGGCCGAGAGCACGCTGTTCGTCACGGGCGCACATCACGACAAGGCACCGACCACACTGGCGGTGGAGAAGGCGCTGCTCAACCTGGACATGGTCGCCTTGGCCGATGAGCGTTTCGACGATCCTGCCGGGATAGTCCATCTGGTCAGCTCCGGAGTCCCTTACCGTGAGTGTCAGGTGCAGATCGTCGATCCCCACGCTGCGGTGCTCCTGGGAGACGACCAGGTGGGCGAGATATGGGTCGCCAGCCCCAGCGTCAGCCTGCAGTACATGAACCGACCGGAGATCACGAGCGAACTCCTTCAAGCCAGGCTGTCCGATGGTAGCGACGTCAGCTTCCTGCGCACGGGCGACCTGGGGTTCACCCATGACGGGGAATTGTTCGTGACCGGTCGCAGCAAGGACCTCATCATCATCAATGGGCGCAATCACTACCCGCACGACATTGAACTGACGATATGGAATTCGCTGTCCGGTGTCGGCATCGACCTGGCCGTATCGTTTTCCATCGCCGCATTCCCGGTCGACATTCAGAGCGAAGAACGGCTGGTGATCATGCTCTGTCTGCACAAGAGCCTGGGCAGGACATTCGTCATGGACGAGGCCATACGGGCAATCCGCTCCGCGATTTCGCGCGAGCACGGTCTTGCACCCTATGACGTGGTTGCAGTGGGTTCGCGCCTTCCCGTCACCTCCAGCGGCAAGCTGCAGAGGAGCAAGTGCAGGCAGATGTACCTGAGCGGAAGTCTGGACAGGGTCTCCAGCCTGCGTGATCCCCAAAGCAACTTGGTCCCCGGGCCTGGATCCGGGCAGTCACAACACACAGGCACCCGGCTCACCATGGAAGTGGAGTTGAACACATGACACGTGACGCCATTGCCCAGTGGCTCATCGGGTACCTGTCCACACTGCTGAGCATCGATACGCCGCAGGTCGATACCGCGATGAGCTTCGACGATTACGGAATCGATTCGCGCGATGCGATGGGGCTGGTCGGCGACCTGGGCGACTGGCTCGACGTGGAACTGGAAACTACCATCATCGACGACTATCAGACCATCGACGAACTCAGCCATCACCTGTCCACCATCAAGGCGCAGTAATCATGTCAAGCCCATCCAATCACGGATACATCGTCGACTCGGAAGCAGAGTTCCAGCGGCTGCTGATTCGGCCCACTGTTGCGATTCCCACCGTGGTGCTGTGCGTGGCGATCGTGGCGATATTCATCGCCACCACAGCCCTGGCTGCAACCGGAACCATTCCGATGTCCGCGGGGTTCGTGGTCAACATGCTGTGCTCCTATCTCGCCTACACGCTGCTGCACGAGGCCTCTCATGG
>JBGTJM010000325.1:0-15487 GCA_041745115.1 Thermomicrobiales bacterium | reverse complement strand
GGCTTTCAGGTGTCGTCGGCGAGTATGTTGGCGGCAAATGGTGGGGTGGCCACTATGGCTGGCGCTGGCCTCATGGCTACCAGACGATCATCGAACCATGCCTCAACGCCGGACTCAATGCGCTCCTGATGACCGGTGATGAGTCCCATCTAGCGCTCGCGAGGCAGATGATCGACCTCAACTTTTCCCTTGGCCAGGAGATCGACGGTGCCTGGCAGGTCCCGCACAAACACTTCGACGCCGGTTGGACCGACTTCCGTCCTGTGAATCCACGCTACGCGATCCAGCTCTGGGCGGTCAGCAGGGCTGAGGAGGACCGCGACCGTATCGATCGGATTCCGCGCTCGTTCGACTGGTCGGAAGAAACGGTCCCCCGCCGCCCATTCGCAACCAAGCACTTCAACGCCAATACGATCCCATGGTACGAATTCATCTCGGGCCGCAATCCTGGTTATCCCGAGCGGATGCTGGATGCCAATCATGAGTTGATCGATCAGCAGCTGCGGCGACTCCGATCGTTCGAGGGTGATCCGGCTAACTGGCACACGGTCAGCCACATCGACGGCTACACCGATACGGTCAGCATGCAAACCGATGGCTACGCTGTTCATGCCTGGCAGGAGTTCTGCCCTGTGTACTTCGAGTCGCTGGTGCAACTGATGTGGGGAGCGCCAATGCACGTGATGCATGGTGGACTCCAGCATGCTGCCGTACGGTATTTCGACGCTGGGGCCCGTCGTCCAGGCTTGCCTGCCGGGATCGCGGCGCTCGTTGATCAGGTGACGGCAAACGGCGTGTCGTTACAATTGGTAAACACTGGCATCAATGCAGAGACTGTCGTCATTCAGTCTGGATCATTCCGGGAGCACCGCTTCGACCGCGTGGCGCTAATTGGAGAATCCGGCGAAGAGCTCGCATCGACTGATGTCGGTGCCGAGTGGATAGAGATCGCCCTCGATCCGCACGCGATTGCCCGGCTGCAATGCGACATCAGGCGTTTCGCCAACGATCCAAGCTATGAAACTCCCTGGTCGTCACGCGCCGACTGGTCTCCTGTCATCACCGGCCGCGCCGCCGACTAGCGATCCGAGTCCAACTATGGTCAACCAGTCTGCTACTACCAGCTATCGAATTGACAAGGGCACTTCAGATGATCCAGGACGCCTCGAAGACCTGTTCGAAAACAGCTCGCCCAACCAGGCAAGGACCGGCTCTCGCTCTCATGAAAGCATCGTCAGGCAAATAGCCGCTTCGATCCGGGATGGACAGCTCGGCAAAGGCGACCGGCTCCCAACCGAACGCGAGCTAAGCGCTTCGTTCGGGGTGGGCCGGGGGGTAATTCGGGAAGCTATCAAAGTTCTCAGCGCTGTGGGATTTGTCGAGGCCCGACAGGGAAGCGGCATTTTCGTGCTAAGCAGTATCCCTACGGTCTCTCGCGCTTTCACGCTATCCGTGTCACCCGATGCCGTGTCGATCGAGCGCCTGTTCGAGTTTCGGCGCGTTTTGGAAGTCGAAGCTGCCCGCCTGGCGGCTCGCCACCGCAGCAATGAGCACATCGCGGAAATTGCTGGCGCTGTCGAGGCGACCGCCAGTGCCCTCGAATCAGGTGACTGGGATGAGTTTACGAATGCCGACAATGCCTTTCACTCCGCTGTCGCGCGTGCGGGCGGAAACCCCTTTCTCGAGGTTTCAGTCGCTTCAACGCGGGAAGTGCAGCTCGGCGTGGTCACTCTGATTGCGGATCGGGCAGGCTCGGTTCGGTCAGCATTCGCCCATCACTGTGCGATCGCGGAAGCGATCTCCAGGCAAAAACCGGACGAGGCCGCCCAGAGGATGGCAGACCATATCGCGTATTCAGCCAGCACGGTGAAGCAGCGGCTTTCGCCAGATTCGGCCGCCCAGGAATTCCAGATAGCTGGGGAGGGATCGGCATGAACGTTGAAGCCGCGACTCCGAAAGCTGCCTCGGTCGAACGGCGTTCCAAACGAAAGGGCCCATTCGATTACGTCGCGGCGCTCACCGAAGGCCGTTATTGGGCCTACATGTTGATCATCCCAAGCCTGGTGCTGGTCGGGGCGGTGGTTGTGTACCCGGTCATCAGCGGTGTGCTGCTCAGCTTTCGTGAATACCGGCTGAATCGCCCTGCGCTTGGAACGCCCTGGATCGGGCTGGACCACTATCGTGACATCATGACGGACCCCATCATTCGCGTGGCAATGAAGAATACCGTCATCTGGGTTGTCGTCGGGTCAATCAGTCAGTTCTTACTCGGAATGACTTCCGCGCTGGCCCTTCATCGATCCTTGCCCGGTTTTCGACTTGCCGGCGTACTGATCCTCGTTCCCTGGTTACTGCCATCGGTGGTTTCCGCCAATATGTGGCGCCTGATGCTCGACTCCAGGCTGGGAGTAGTCAACGAGATTCTCGGGCGACTCGGGCTCATCGGCACTTCGCATGCCTGGTTCACTAATCCCAGCACTGCACTCTACGAAGTTCTCGCCGTCGAGCTCTGGAAGAACTTCGCCTTCTTCACGCTCTTCTTTCTGGCCGGACTCCATGCCATCCCGCAGGAACTTTATGAAGCGTCGAGTGTGGATGGTAGCGGTACCTGGCAGCGCTTCCGCGACATCACAATTCCGATGCTGATGCCAGTCATTGTCGGAGCGACCATTTTGCGGGTGATCGGGCTCTTCAACTCGCCCGATATCCTGCTCATTCTCACCGGCGGTGGACCCGGCAATGCCACCCAGACAATCTCGCTCTACGGCTTTCAGATGGCCTATCTCCGGTTTGACTTCGGCTACGCCGCTGCCATATCGGTCATGGCGATGTTCTGCCTGATGGCGTTTACGGTCGTCTACGTCCGAGCGTCCGGCGTGACCAAGGAGTAATCCCGATGGCCTCGACAAAGGATTCTCTCCCAGCATTCGAACAGCCTCGTCCACGCTCGCCATTTCAGTCACTCCGGCGAACTCGGCGTCTCTACGACCTCCTGGCGTGGCTTGTCGTCATTGTGGTTGTCACGTTTGCGGTGTTGCCCATCATCTGGACGGTTTTGACATCGTTCAAGACCGAAAGTGAGATCGTAACGAGAGATTTTGCTTTCTTGCCCAAGTCCCTGACACTGGAGAACTACGTCACGCTCTGGCAACGCTCGGGCTACCCTCGTCTCCTGATGAACAGCGCGATAGTGACCGGAATAACTGTGCTGATGTCGCTGACCATCGGGACCATCGCCGCCTATAGCATTTCGCGTTATCGCTTCCGCGGTCGTAGCGGACTGATGATCTTCTACCTCGTCATTCGGATGTTCCCATTTACGCTCTTGCTCATCCCCCTCTTCATCATGCTTCGCAATCTGGGATTGTTCGACACACATTTCGGACTGGCCTTGACCTACACGACCTTCCTGCTTCCTCTCTGTGTCTGGATGCTCAAAGGATTCTTCGATGGCATTCCACCGGACCTCGAAGAGGCTTCTCGAGTCGACGGATCGACCCGCCTCGGTGCCCTTGTCAAGATTGTGCTGCCGCTGGCTCGCCAGGGAATTGCCGCAACGACCGTATTCATCGCCATAGGTTCATGGAACGAGTACATCTGGGCGTTGCTCCTCACGACCGCCAGTGGAGCGCGGACCTGGCCAGTGGGCCTCCAGTTGATGGTCGGCGAATTCCAGATGCCGTGGGGCGTGTTAAGCGCGAGCGGAATCATCAGCATTATCCCCATCATGATCGGTTTCGCTATTGTCCAGCGCGCGCTGGTAAGCGGATTGATGACAGGAGGTGTGAAGGGCTAGAAGCAGGCTCGGCAGGACGCCGTGGAAGTTCGATCGAATCTCTCGATGAAGGAGAATGGAAACCATGACCAGAACACAGCCAATACTCGGCAATCCCCGAGTCAACCGGAGAACGCTGCTCGGTGCGGCCATGGGGGCGACCGCCGCCGCCGGACTTAGCAACTCATCCTCGTGGGCGCAGGACGACTCCCTGAGCGGAGATATCACCTACTGGCACCACTTCACCAGTGACTCCGAAATGGTCGGCCTCGAACAGGCCACGGCATCGTTCGAGGAGAAGTATCCGGGTGTCAGCCTGACCTCAGAGAACATTCCGAACGCCGACTTCATGACGCAATTCACGACCGCTGCTGTTGGTGGGTCGCTTCCAGATACCACCATGGCCGCAGCCGACCGAATTCCGGACATGCTCGCGCTTGGCGGATTGGTCGATCTCACAGAGCGCTTCAATTCCTGGGAGGACAGCGCCAACATCGAGGCGACACTGATGGGAGGCGCCACCGTCGATGGACAGATCGTGGGCATTCCGGCGTTTCTTTTTGTCGATTGGCTCTACTACCGGCGTGACTGGTTCGAGGAAGCGGGCATTGCAGCACCCACAACCTGGGATGAAGTGGCAGCAGCGGCAGCCGCGCTGACGGACACTGACGCGGACCGGTATGGCTTTGGCCTGCGCGGCGGCGATGGTGGCCAGGGCCAGGTCCAGATGATCATGCGTGCCTATGGAGGCTTGTCCGTCGACGAAAACGGTGTGCCAGTTATCGAGCGAGAAGCGGCAATTGAGGCGGTCGATTTCTGGGCAGGGCTGTTCCTCGACGGGTCGGCGCCACCAAGCGCGCCGAACGACAGCTACTCGCAAATCATGCAGGCATTCCGGACCGGACAGACGGCGATGGTGCTTCACCACACTGGGTCATTGGCCGAGATTCTCGGCGACCTGTCTCCCGACGAGGTCATGACAACTCAGGTGCCAGCAGGACCAGTGCTGCAAGTTGCAGGCGTAGCGCCACTCTTCAACGGCATGTCAAAGGAAGACAACGCTGATGCCGCGTGGGCCTGGCTCACGCACTGGACGGAGCCCGACACTGCGGTCCAGTTCCTGGAGACCACCGGCTATTTCCCGGCGTCAACCGCTGCAGCCGGGGACCCGCGGATCACGGACAACCCGATCTACGATGCGGCCAGGGAATCGCTTCCAATTGGGGTGCTGCCACTGCAGTTCGTTGGCGCACCCGGCTGGGCTGGAACATCTGTGTTGCCGAACTTCCAGCAAGTGCTGACGGGTCAGGCAACCGCTGAGCAAGCCGTTGACCAGATGATCGCCGATCTCGAAGCAGAAATCAGCTAGAACGTCACCGACCGGTTGGAGCGAGCTCCAACCGGTCGAGTGTCTCTGGCCGATCCGAATTTCATGAGGTCGCCAGGGCGAGTCCGGCCCTTGACATCACCTGACGCAGGGCAAGTCAACGCGAAATGCTCTGCTACCGGCGTGGATGGTACATAGGGCTATATGGCGCACGGCGGCAGCAGGCCGGATACGGCTGATACCGGGAAATCTACGCCTTGTCTATTATGGCGTCAGCCTCGATCTCGATCAGCCATGCAGGGTCGATGAACCGGCTGACCTGAAACATGATCGTCGCCGGCCGAATCTCCCCAAAGACCTCTCCGTGAATTCGTGCGACCGTCTCCCAGTGGTTGATATCGATCAGCAAGTTGCGCGTTCGTACGACATCGTCCATCGAGGCTCCAGCCTGTTCAAGCGCCTCTCGAATCCGTTCCAGGCTGCGCCGAGTCTGCGCCGCAATGTCGCCAACGACGCGGCCTTCCTCATCGACGCCAGCCATGCCGGTCACCATAACGTGATCTCCAACCCGCACGGCGCGTGAGAACCCAAAAACTGGCTCCCAATCATAGCCAGACGTTGCGAATGAGGAGGATACAATTTGACGCGCCATTTTGGGTCGCTCCGTCTTGATGGCAGACAGGGTCTCGAGGTTTACGTTACCACAACAATGAAATTTGCGCGGTCTGCAACTCGAGTCCAGCCCCGACGACGACACATCTCCGGTTGTGCGAAACGATCAATTCTGATCGGAATCGCAATGTAACGTCGATCCGGAGCCAGCAGTTGATTCAGCCCCCCAGCAGCCACGACGGCGCTAGTCGACCTCCACAGGCAGCTCAGGAGATTCGCCCCACTCGTTCCACGATCCATCGTAATTGGCGTGGTTCTCGTATCCCGTCCGGTGGAGCGCGAAAAGCACCGCCGTGGCAGTGACACCGCCGTTGCAGTAAGCGATCACCCGCGATGTCGAATCAACACCTGCCTCTCGCACTTTCGCCGCTAGTTTCTCGGTGGACAGCCACGTCCCGTCAGACGCGTAGAGCGATTTCGCCGGAAGGCTTAGCGCGCCTGGAATATGTCCCCGTCGCGATCCCCGAAACACGGCCCCTGTGAATGTCTCCGAATCCCTCGCATCGATGATGAGCTGTGATGGATCGTCAATTGCCTCAAACACAGCTTCAGACTCCACCCGCATCCCCTCACGAACGGCTGAAGTGAACTGAGCCCTCTCAGGTGTCGAAACAGTCACTTCCATTGCTCTACCTTCACGGATCCACTTGGCGTACCCGCCATCGAGCACCGCTGAACGGTCGAACCCGTAGTACCGCAACGCCCACCAGAGCCTCGTCGCAAAATGACCTCCCGTGTGATCGGCAATCACAACATCTGTCTGGTCACCTATGCCGCGAGATTCCATCGCCTTGGCGAACAACTCGGCAGGGGCGATCTGCGCGGCAACTGATGATTCGGGATCAACGATATCCTTCGTCCAGTCGACGAACACTGCACCCGGAATATGCCCTTCGAGGTACTCCTCCGGCGCACCAACGTACGTTGCCACCTGTTCTCCCCCCCCGACATCTTCAGTTTTGACGTAGCCGCGAATATCCACGACCCTGAGGCTTGGATTACCCAGATGCTCGGCGAGCCACTCGGTTGAGACCAGGGTGTCAGGCAGGACTGATGACGGATTCATAAATTGATTCTCCAGAGTTGCTTGTCGGTAAGTGAAACTGCCCGTGAGCAGCCTCTGTTGAGTAGCGTAATCGACCGCTTCGTGAGTGACCCGGCCCAAAACACCTTCACATCCTCCTTGTGAACCCCGCTAGACGCAATAGGGCCTTTGACAGCATCTGTCGATCGGGAAGCACAACTGCACCCTGTGCCCAGATTGTCTCGAACACGCACAGTGTCATGACAGACAAACACAGCATCTGCGATGTGCTAACTCGTCCTCACATTGATCACAGAAAAGTGTCTCCGCCGTTCACCAATTGCCTAAATCGGCGAGTACAGGACTGATCCGTGCCTCACTGAGTGTCGATTGCATTGGGCTTGGGCAAGCTGGTGGCCGCTTCGGCCGCCGCTGAGGCAGCATCAGCCCGTCGATTCACGAGGACCGACGCGAGGACCGAGATGACCAGAATGAAGATGATGACGACCAGGCTCGCTTGCGGCGGCAACTTGTATACATCGACGAAAACCATCTTTCCACCAACGAAAATCAGTATCGCGGCCAACGCCGGCTTCAGATATCGCAGTCCGGCGAGGTATCCATAGAGAACAAAGTAAAGCGACCGCAGACCGAGAATCGCGAAAATGTTGCTGGTGAAGACGGTGAACGGGTCGTCGGTCACCGCGTAGATCGCTGGGACGGAGTCGATTGCAAATACCAGGTCCGTACTCTCTACAAGCAGCAGTACGAGGAACAGCGGCGTCACGAAGAGTACAGAGTTCCTCCGTACGAAAAAACTCTGGCCCTCGTAACCCTCAGTCACCGGAAAAAATCGCTTTGTCAGCCGCACAAGCTTGTTCGTATCCAGCGAAGGCGCCGTGTGGTCGCCACGTAAAATCTTCAGGCCGGTGAAGATCAGAAACGCTCCAAACACGTAGATCATCCAGTGCAGGCTGCCGAGCAGCACTCCGGCGAACGCAATCAGGCCGGCACGCATGATTAGCACGCCGATGATCCCCCAGAACAACACCCGATGCTGGAACTGAGCGGGCACCGCAAAGGACGCGAAGATGAGCAGCCAGACAAAGACGTTGTCAACGCTCAGCGACATCTCGATAACGTAACCGGTCGTCCACTCGAGACCGGCTTGCGAACCTCGGAAGTAGTAGATGCCAAGGTTGAACAGGGCAGCGAGGCTCACCCAGACTCCGTACCAGGTGAGCGCCTCTTTTCGCTGCACCACATGCGCCTCACGATGGAATACGCCAAGATCGATAGCCAGCATCGCAAGGATGAAGAGGAGGAAAAGCACCCAGGGGAGGATGTCAATGATCATTCAGACCTGTCCCGTTGTATTGAGGTTGGCGCCGCAACGATGACATGTGGCTCTTGGCGAGTACCAGGGTCAACTCGCGCCCGGGTGATGTGCTCGTGCCAGCCGCTTTGATTGCGGTGAAGCGCGAAAGGCGTCATCGGCCGCACGGGCTGCTCCCTGCCGTACCACGATCAGCCAGATCAGCGAAATGGACCATAGGAATCGTCCTCCTCTGCGGTCCCGAGACACAAAAAACCCGTGGCCGCGTCCGCAGTACGGATCAGCCAGGGTCTGACCGGGCGAGGAGGGCCTCGCTCCTGGAGCCGGCGCGTAGTGCGCGCGTCATGACGGCCACAGGTCATTCCGTCGCCGGAACGTTAGTTACTCCCCCTGTTGCGCTGAGCATAGACGATCGTGCACTGTCAAACCAGCACTCAGACGCCAATGGCAACTGATCAGACTTTGCAGGATTGCCAAACCCACATTTGCCGCGACGCTGCCCCGGTTCACAATTCTCCAACCAGCCTTCGAAGCAGCCGTTCGGGTGCCGCTTAACAGCGATGGCTCGTACGCTGGCGCTTCGGTATCATGGCCACGAAACCTCGTGATTTGAAGGCTGGAACCGGGGGCGTTCATTGAAGCACGATAGGGAAGCAAAGATTACTGAGAAGATCGGATCGGTGGTCGTTTTGCCCGTGGACGGATCAGCCGAAGCCGAACGAGGAATCTTCCTTGCGCGAGCTCTCGTCCCCCCTGACGGCGAGCTCATTCTGGTCCAGGTGGTTCACGAGCCGCAAACGTCTGTACCGCGATGGGTGCGAGAGGGCAAAGCCAACACCGAAACGCGCTCAACAGCCAGGGAATTGGCGCAGCAGTACCTGGCGTCGATCGAAGCAGAGTTGAGGGCGGAGGGTGTACCCGTGCGCACCGATGTGCGTTTTGGTGACGCTGCCGAGGAGATCATCCGTCTCGCTGAAACGGAGCAGGCCGAGTTGGTGGTGATGACCACCCAGGGCCGCGGCGGGGCGGGGCGGGCGATCTTCGGGAGCGTTGCCGATCGCATCGCACGACATGGCACTCGCCCCACGTTACTCCTGCGTGTCGGTGCCTTGCAGGCCATTCCTGATCGCATCGTTGTACCTCTGGACACTTCTTCGGCTGCAGAAGCGGCTCTGTCAACTGCTGCCAGTATGGCCAATCGCCTCGGCGCGGACGTCCATTTAGTGCACGTCATTGATCTGGACGAGATCCTGCGGGAGATCAGGCTCGGTCGACACGAGGATATGTTCGAATTGCCAAAGGATGACGCCTTCAACGAGGCAAAAGTGCATTGCACGCATGCGGCAGAGGAGTATCTGGCGGAGCAGGCCAGCGGGCTCCAGGCCGTCGACGTCACCGTCACTACGGAAGTCAAGACGGGCACCCCGGCGTTTGTCCTGCTCGACCTGCTGCGTCCGGGTGATCTCGGAGTGATGACAACCCGCGGTCTGGGCGGTGTGCAGCGGCTGTGGCTCGGAAGCGTTGCTGAAAAGTTGGTCAGAGAAGCATCGGCCCCCATTCTCATCATCCCGCCCGCAAGGACCGCAGCTGCGGAAGCGACGCCGGGCGCGTGATGAGCCGGCCTGTCGTCATCGCGCTGCCCCGTCGCCTGCTGGAGCCAAAAAATCATCGCGGTGAGTTTGTAGAGGCGAGTCGTTGAGATCAACTTCATAAACCCCATAACAGCTATGCGGTCGACATTAAGTGAGCCCGGCAGGACTGGTACGGATCTGTCAATTGCTTTTCTCGGTTTGTGGGTAGCCCGTGATGCTGCAATCGGGCAGGCGCAAAGCGCGAAGCGCATTTACTCACGTTATTCGTGACTTAACCAGTCACGCAGTCCCATCCCTTGTATGATCGATACCTCAATGCCGATTGCGTTGAACCCAGTTCGAAGCCTTAGTAGAGGAATTCCACAATGCCGCTGACACTTCAGGAACGACGTCAGGAACGCCTTCAGCGGCGACTCGAGGAATTGCGCTCATGGCGCAACGCATCAGAGGTTCCCGTCAACAATTGGGTGCTTGAGGCCTCTGATCATTCGACACACCCTTGCACGCTCGGTGACGTGTGGCCGTTGATCGAAACGCCCGTTCAGCTACGGGCCACCGCGGAGATCCCGGCGGCCTGGTCAGGTCTCCCCGTGGAATTGGAGTTGTCGCTCGGCGGTGAGGGATTGGTTCGACTCTCCACTGGATACCAGGCAGGACTCAATCCATTTCATCATCGATTTCCAGTGATGGAGATGGCGAATGGTGGAGAACGCATAGACATCGAAGCGGAGATCGTTCCAAAGGGCATCATGGGCAGCCATATCCACCGTCCGTCCCTCGAACGCGCCATGATCGTCGTCCCACACCGTGAAGTGCGTGCCCTCGAACGGGATCTGACCATGCTCCGGGAGGCCTGCATCCAGCTGGCCGATCATGAGGTGGCGCCTTTGCTCCTCGATGCGGCGGAGTCGGCTCTCTCAGTACTGGCCAGAGACTGGCCAACGAACAGCGCCGTATCGGTAAGCCGCTATGTTCTTGGATACGAAGATGGTGTTGGAGCCGGAATCCACATCGAGGAAGACCTCGACTGGATACCTGAAGCAACCGATGTTCGCCGCCCGAAACGGCCAACCTGGAGCTATCCGCCATCGCCCCAGCCGCTTGGTCCGCTTCCGGATGCAGCGATCAGGGCCCTGAACGATTCAAGGGAAACACTGGAATCAGCGCTCCAGAAAATCAGGCTCGATTACCCCCCGGTCGGCAGTCTTTGCCTGACCGGGCACGCGCATATCGATCTTGCCTGGCTCTGGCCAGCCTCCGAAACTCGACGAAAAACCCAGCGCACTTTCTCGACCGTCCTCGACCTCATGAACAGATACCCTGACTTCACTTTCAATCAATCCTCCGCGCAGGTCTACGAGTGGATTGCTGAAGACGATCCTGAGCTCTTCGATCAGATCAGGGCCAGAGTGCTCGAAGGCCGCTGGGAACCGAGCGGTGGCATGTGGGTGGAGTCAGACGCCAATATCACAGGCGGTGAAGCCTTCGTCAGGCAGCTCCTGTATGGCCAGCGGTATTTTGAGCAAACGTTCGGTCGCCGGAATCGTGCGGCATGGCTTCCTGATGTCTTCGGGTATTCAGGCGGTATGCCTCAGCTACTGATTGGCGCTGGAATCACTGGCTTTTTCACGACGAAGCTGAACTGGAGCGAGGCCAACCAGTTTCCTCACGATCTCTTTGAGTGGGAAGGTATCGACGGCAGCCTCGTAACGGTGCACACCTTCTTCAATCCCGGTCACGGCTACAACGGCAACATCGCACCTCTGGACACCCTCGGCACCTGGAGAAACTTTCGGGGCAAGACGGTGCATCGCGAAAGCCTCCTCTCGTTCGGGTGGGGAGACGGTGCCGGCGGACCATCAGAAAAAATGCTCGAGAACTACAACCGGATCAAGGACTTCCCCGCGCTTCCAAAGCTCCGGATGGGTCACATCGACGACTTCTTCGCATCGCTTCCGACTTCAGGACTACCACGCTGGGTCGGCGAGCTCTATCTTGAGCTCCATCGAGGCACGCTTACGACCCAGGCACGCACCAAAGCACTCAATCGTGCCTCCGAGCATCGACTCCTCGAGGCCGAGGCATTCGGGGCGATTGCCCAGTTGGGCGGGTTCGACTATCCAGCCGAGAACGTCGAATCCGCCTGGAAGTCACTCCTGCTCAATCAATTCCATGACATCCTGCCGGGTTCTTCGATCAACGAGGTCTATCAGGACACTCACCGAATGCTCGAAGACGTGGTTTCGACAGCCACTCGCGTTCGCGATTCCGCGTTGACCTCCCTTGGATCCGCGCCCGGCAGCGGTCAGCATTTGATCGTGGCAAACGCAGGACTAAGCCCACGCCCTCTTCAGGTCCTCGTTCGCAACGTCGATCACCAAACCGAAATCACTGACCACAATGGCAAGAACTTGCCATCTCAACCGGTCGTTGGCGGGCTTCTGGTCTCAGCTACTGGTGCACTCGTGCCGGGTCTTGGTTGGACCAGCCTGACACTCTCGCCAACAAGTGAGTCCAGCCCGCCGGTGAACGTCAACGATGCTGTGAGTGCGCGGATGTCATCAGACGGCACCTCAGTCCTCGAAAACAGCATGGTGCGAGTCGAGATTGGAAACGACGGTTCGATCGCGCGAATGTTGGACAAGAACGCCCAAAGAGAGATTCTGCGAGACCGAGGAAACCAGCTGTGGGCATACGTGGATCGACCTTACACCTATGACGCATGGGATATCGACGAAACATACGAGCGCGACGGCGAGGAAGTTCTGGATGTCCATTCCCTGGATATTCTGGAGGACGGCCCCCTGCGAGCGTCTGTCAGGGTTTCTCGGCACTGGCGCGACTCCGTGTTTCAGCAGACGTACCGGCTATGGACCGACACGGCTCGCCTCGACATCGAAACGCACATCGAGTGGCATGAGCGCCAGGTTCTGCTCAAAGCGCGCTTCCCGCTGCTCATCCGGACTCAGGCCGCAACCTACGAAACGATGTACGGCTCCGTCCGGAGACCCACACACCGCAATAACTCATGGGATGCAGCGCAATTCGAAGTTTGTGGCCACCGGTTCGCCGACATGTCGGAGCCCGGATTTGGAGTCGCTCTGCTGAACAATGGCAAATACGGCCACGAAGCCCACGGCGACACTCTCTCACTTACCCTGCTACGCAGCCCCCTTTTTCCCGATCCCCTTGCAGACGAAGGCGACCACAAATTCATCTACAGTCTCTTTCCTCACGCTGGGGACTGGGCTGACTCGGGAGTCGTTGACGAGGCGTTCCGGCTCAATAGCCCACTCATCGTGTCGACCACTGAACGATCTGTCGAACCATCGTCATTTGTCCGTGTTGAAGGCACACCTCTCGGTCTGGGAAGCCTGAAGCCATCACTCGACGGTTCGGGCATCGTTCTTCGCGTGTATGAACCCTATGGAGCAAGGGGCCGTGCGACACTTCGATTCAACCGTTCGATCGCCGAGTGTCAGCGGGTCAACCTGCTTGAAGAACCGATGGCCGATGGGATTGCGGGCAAGATGATCGACGAGCAGACCATCGAACTCAATGTCCGTCCATTCGAGGTGATCTCGCTTCGGCTGATGTTTCATTGATCAGGTTGGGTTACGAACGCCGAAAGAATCGGTACTATTTGACGAGCGATTGCGGCTGCGTCTGAATCATCTCAGGTGTTTGCACATTGCTCAATCCGGAGTCAAATGATCAACATGCTACCGGTCGATCTCTGTCCTCGATTTCTGGTTAGTCGGCTTGGTCGCCGCGCCTCTCGACAGCATTTCCTCACTTCGGGCCCGCTTCCCGCGAGATCCTTTGCCGTCATTGCTCCCGATGGAACCTTCGAGATCCTCCGGTTCGCTCAATCCCTGCTCGAAGCCCAGCATCGTCTCTACCGGTTAGTCAGCGAACGGCAAATCGCTTTGAAGATCGCGTTGATCTCCGATCGATGCTTGCGCTACCGCGAGCAGCACATCCGCCACCAGACCGGGTTTCGAAATGGGAGCGACGTGAGTGGCTTCCAGCTCAAGGTATCGCCAGGTTGATTCATTTCGAATTCGGGCATCCTGGCGACGAGTATCCTCGTCGTCGGGGTTGTATCCAACAGTACAGCGCACGTAGGTTGTAGGGATTGAGGCGGCAGCGCCCGACAGACGTATTGGCTGTGTCCAGGTCTTGCCCAGATGCGGCGTCAAACGTTCTGCAACCCAGCGCAGATGCGACTCCGAAACATATCCATCCAGCATCTTCTCCACTCCCACCACCGCCGGAGGAACGTACCAGCCGTCTCCGTGAATCTGGGCCAGGTCCTCTCGGGCAGCGTGCTGGCTGTGCGGCACGCTCGTGTCGCCATCCTGCGGAACGTCGGAATCGAGGTACACCAGGTGCGCGATCCGCTCGGGATTCCGGTCGGCAACCCCAGCGACGACCATACCCCCATAGCTCCAACCAACGAGCACCACGTCGGTCAAATCCTCGTAGTGCAGCACATTGACGACATCGTCGATATGGGTGTCGAGGTCAACCTGCGGGTTGGCGAGATGGACGCGCTCGCCATGTCCGGTTAGTGACGGGGCGTAGACGTCGTGTCCTGCTTCCTGAAGGAACGGTCTCACCCAATGCCAGCACCAGCCACCAGCGAAAGCGCCATGGATGAGCACGAATTTCGCCACAAGATGCCTCCTTTCTACGACCGCTCGCCGGGAGCCAACGCCAATTGAATCGGACAACGAAGGATCGAGTTGCCGCGGGGCAAGGGCGAGACGGCAGCCTATCACTGCCCGAGGATCGTTTCAAGCAAACAACGAGGAAAGGCTGCCACCGACCAAAGAGAAGTCGATACAGGCGTCGGTCTGCGCAGGTGCAGTTTTCGTCCTGCGGCCACCATGCGCCAGATGGGCAGAAGTCTTCGATCACCCAGCTGATCCATCACATATATTCCAGTTCCAAAATTTGTATTGACGTCTGATCACAATCTGTAACAGAATGAAGGCAAGTGCTCGAGCGTACCGCTGACAGGAGTCAATAACAACACATGCGACCGGTCGATCTCTGCCCTCGCTTCCTGGTTAGCCGGCTTGGTCGCCGCGCCTCTCGACAGCATTTCCTCACTTCGGGCCCGCTTCCCGCGAGATCCTTTGCCGTCATTGCTCCCGATGGAACCTTCGAGATTCTCCGGTTCGCTCAATCTCTGATCGAAGCGCATTGTCGTCAGCACCGCTCCCGGCGATTTCTCTGCAGCGACTCCAATGTCGCTGCTTTGATGCTGCGCGTGCTCAATCGGGAGCATCTCCCCGCTCCCTGAACCAGGTTGCCTCCTCAGCATTCGATCCCCAGATGGGAATCGATGGCCTCAACATTTTGAGCAGGAGCAACCTACGTGTCCTCATTCCCTTCCGGATCGCGCTGGCAACCAGCGCTGATTCGAATCTGGAGATCAGAGTTCTCCGACTATGGCCGGAGCGACGCACAACGTGATGTCATCGCCGGCCTCACCGTCGCCGCTGTCGCCCTGCCACTAGCCCTCGCGTTTGGCGTGGCGAGCGGATCAACACCAGCTGCCGGGCTGGTCACCGCCATCGTCGGAGGATTCCTGATTGGTCTGCTCGGTGGGGCGCCCTACCAGATCAGTGGGCCTACAGGCGCGATGTCGGCTGTACTGATCACGGTCGCGAATCAGCATGGTATTCGAGGTCTCTGGATTGCCGGTGTGATGGCTGGCATCATCATTCTGGCGATTGGTCTTCTGCGTCTG
>JBGTJM010000324.1:0-6356 GCA_041745115.1 Thermomicrobiales bacterium | reverse complement strand
AAGCGCCGGCTGCAGCTCCGGCAGCGGCAGCTGGAAATGGAGCCCCGGCTCCAGCTCCTGCGCCAGCTCCGGCTGCTGCACCCGCTCCGGCTGCAGCAGCAACAGGGAGTGGCCAACCCGCACCTGATGTGGTGCTCCCTGATCTCAATGGAAAGACGGTGAGTTTGCGAGACTTCAAAGGGTCACCAACGCTGGTCCTTTTCTGGAACCCAGGCTGTGGTTTCTGCCGCAAAATGGTAGATGATGTGAAGGAGTGGGAAGCTAACCCGCCAAAGGGCGCTCCAAGAATGCTCATCGTTTCGACCGGTACTGTCGAGTCGAACCAGGCGCTCGGGCTTTCGTCGACGACAGTACTGGACGAAGGCTTTACAACAGGCCGCGCGTTCGGCGCAAGCGGTACACCTTCTGCGGTACTCGTTGATGCCAAAGGCCGGATCGCATCTGCCGTTGCTGTTGGCGGGCCGAATGTGATGGCAATGGCTCGGAACGAAAAAGCCCCTGCTCCTTCAGCACCGGCTCAGCCGGCAGCTCCAGCTGCAAAGCGTGGCGACAAGGCTCCCGACGTCTCGCTCAAAGATCTATCAGGGAATCAATTCAGCCTGGCAAGCCAGCAAGGCAAAAAGACCATGTTGCTCTTCTGGAATCCGGGGTGTGGCTTCTGCAAGCGTATGGTTGACGACCTGAACTCCTGGATCGGCCAACAACCAGCAGGAAGTCCCGAAGTCGTCCTTGTATCGACCGGCACACCGGAATCCAACACCGCAATGGGCATACCTGCCAAGACTTTGCTCGATGAAGGATTCAGCGTTGGACGCAAATTTGGCGCTGGAGGAACTCCATCGGCAATCCTGATCGATGAAACGGGCGCTATCGCATCTGAAGTAGCAGTCGGAGCTCAAGCCGTTCTTTCGCTGGCTGGCGCACCACAGCCTGCCGCATGAGCGACGCTAGCTAGCTTCGCCTACTGGCCCGGTGGAAATGTTTCCGCCGGGCCAGATTTCGTTTCGGCCCCTTCGTCCCCACGAAGATATCCGCCGGCATTCAGTCAGGAACAGGAGGACGCTCGAGCTGATTCAAGTACGCCGGAACCGCAAACTCAGATCGATCCGGCCCTGCTGCTCGAGCTTCCTGTCGCAATCGGAGTTCGTTCTCGGCATCGTCCAGTTCCCTCTGGCGCCGGTCCATGCGCGCCCGGGCTCGATCAAGACGAGCCCGCGCTGATTCCGCTCGTTTTTCTGCCTTCTCGAGTTGTCGCTCGGCTTGCTCCTCACGCTGAACAAGAGACCTTTCCAAATCCACGGACTCTCGAATCATTTTCTGAAATGGATCGCTCTCACGTGTCATGGGCCTTCAGCTTTGCCTATCCAGATTCCGCAGACTGGTCGTTTGCCATCGTCACAAGTGCGCTAGAATCTACAATTAATCGTGGAATTGCTGCAAAGGTATCTGCATTCTGAGGCTTGGAAGACGACGATGACTGGCGACCGGCGACCTGAGGTCGTAGCATCAGCCGTTGACGGTTCGCACCCGGTCGTAGCAGCGTTCGATCTCGGTTCAAACTCGATCAAGATGTCTCTGGCGCGCAAAACCACTGAAACGTCGTTTTCGGAATTCCTTTGGCGCGCCGAGACGACGCGCCTTGGCGAAGGAATCGATCGGACCGGACGACTCTCCGCAGATCGCATGACAGCATCGATGGAAACACTTCGACGCTTCGTGGTGGACGCGAAGTTTCATGGGGCAACCAGGCTCATTGGGGTCGCAACCGAAGCGATACGAATTGCCGACAATGGTGCACTCTTTCTTGAACAAGTTCGCTCTGAACTTGGCATCGAGATTCAGACAATTAGCGGCCTGCGAGAAGCGGAGTTGACGTTTGCCGGACTCGATCCAGCTGTGGACCGAGCAGGTACGGTGCTTGTGGCTGACATCGGTGGCGCCAGTCTGGAACTCATTTTAGCGATCGATGGATCGATCATCGAATCGCGCTCGGTTCCGATCGGCTCGGGTCGGCTCACTGACAGATTTGTTCGATCAGACCCGCCCACGATGCAGGAGATCGACGAGGTTCGAGCGTACGCCCACCAAACGGTTAAGGAAGTCTTGACCGTCAGACTCATCGACCGATTGATTGTGACAGGAGGCACTGCGGAGTACGCTCGCCGCTTGATGGGCCGCGATTGGCCGGTAACGGTCGACAGACTGCTTGGGACGCTGCCGATGCTGACCAGCACGACCGCGGCTGATCTGGCCGAGATCATTGATGCCAGCGTACCCAGGGCACAAGTTCTGCCCTCGGGAATCGCCATTGCGCTCGCGCTGGCCGACCTTGGAGAGCCACAGGAGCTGGTTGGCGCCGCCAGCGGAATTCGCACCGGGCTTCTGATCGAGGCCTTTGCCAATGCCGAGGGGCATGCGTGAACAAGTCCGATCCTGACCGAACCTATCGAGATGATATGGCAGACCTGATTGCTGAGCGATGGGTTGCAGTCTGGGAAGCCGTACCCGTGGCGATCGAGGGTTCCGATCCAGAAGGGGTGCATGACGTTCGGGTTGCGTCGCGACGACTTCGGGCCGCTATGGATGTCGCAAGGGAAGCATTTCCGGCGTCCTGGTACGCACCACTTCATCGAATCGCAAAGTCAATTACTGCAGAGCTGGGTGAAGTTCGCGATCGTGATGTGCAGATCGAACATTTGCGCGCTGAGCGAGCGGCCGCGTCTCCTGGTGATCGTGTCGGGATCGATCGGCTGATTTCTCGACTGGAGAATGAGCGAGATGCTGCCAGGGCCGAAATGGAAACGTTTCTCGAAGAACTAGTCCACAGCGGCGTAAAGGACGAAACACTCCATCGCTTTGGGGGAGAATCCACCCGATCCAATCCTGAAAGTGGTCGTACTGGATGAGCAAAGCATGGCCCGTCAAGGGTCTGAATCCACTCGCAAGCCTCGAGTTCAATGCCAGGCGCATCCTCAGGGTGAGAATAGCCGAGTACTTTGCGTACGAGCCGATCGTAAACGAGCCTTCCGCAACATTGCACCTGCACAACTTGCGGATCTCCGCAAAGCGCCTTCGATACACACTGGAGCTGTTTCGCTCCGTCTTCGGCGAAACTGGTGAACGGAACATCTCGCGGGTGAAAGACATCCAGGAGGCACTTGGACATCTTCATGACTGCGACGTTCGCATCGACCTGATCCTCAGCGAATTGAACGCCCTGGCGGTCGAGCAGAATCAGCAACTTGGCAACACCCTTGCCGGCGCTACATCCTCTGTCCAGACGTCCCTCATAACCTCCGCTCTTCGCCCCCCTCCCGACGATCCCCGCAGAGGACTGCTCTCACTGCTTGGCCGAGAGCATGCTGCCCGAAACGAACACTTTCTGGAGTTCAATCGTCTTTGGCATCAGCACCGAGATGATGGGTTGAGAGCCGAGCTCGTCGCGCTTTCTCGCACGCCGCCATCCTCCTGACCGTTGAGTCGTGCCTGGTGTTGACCACAATCTTTGGCTCGACAAGCTACTGACTCGAAACGCGGGCTAGTCCAAAAAGGAGACGGGATCATGACCACACGCATCCCCGGCATTTCGGAGATCGCCGCGGCGGTCGAAGCTCGCGCTGGAGACCTTGTCGAGCTCACCCAGATGCTGGTTCGCATTCCAAGTGTTACGGGAGAGGAAGGCATCGCCCAGGAGGCAGTCGCCGGGAGCTTTGAGAAAATCGGTCTCCATGTCGACATGTGGGAGCCCGATCCTGGCGAGTTGGCGCCATTTTCGGAGCATGTGGGGGAAATCGAATCCTTAAGTGGACGACCAAACGTGGTAGGAACCTGGAACGGTTCGGGGGACGGGAAGTCATTGATTCTCAACAGCCATATCGACACGGTAGAACCGGGAGACCCCGAGACCTGGACCGTTCCTGCCTTTGATGCTGCCATCCAGAAAGGTTCGATCGTTGGGCGAGGCGCCCTTGATATGAAGGGTGGACTTGCGACGAATGTGATCGCACTCGCTGCTCTCAAAGATCTGGGGTTTGCACCTCGAGGCACTGTGCACATCCAAAGCGTGATCTCGGAAGAGGATGGAGGGGCCGGCACCCTGGCCGCCATTTTGCGAGGCTACACGGCCGATGCTGCGATCATCACAGAACCGACAGATCAATGTCTGGTCATCGCGCAAGGCGGGTCTCTGGTTTTTCGAATCCGCATCAGAGGGCGCTCCGCGCATGCCGCGGTACGAAACGAAGGGGAAAGTGCTTTCGAACACTTCCTGCCAATCTGGCATGCGATCAACGAATTCGAAGCGAGGCGAAACCGAACAATCGACCATCCGCTGTATGACGGATACATGAACAAGATTCCAATCAATATCGGGATCGTGCGATCGGGATCCTGGCCATCATCGGTTCCTGAGTGGTTGATCGCTGAAGGCAGGGCTGGTTTGGTTCCGGGTGAAGACATCAGCACATTCAAAGACGAATTCGTATCGGTCGTACTGGAAAGTGCTAACTCGCATCCCTGGCTTTGCGATCACCCGCCAGAGGTGGAGTGGTTCAGTGGACAGTTTGCTCCGGCCGAGATCGATGCGAATCAGCCACTCCCTGCCACCCTTGCTGCGGCCCACAGGGCTGCTACAGGACGTGAGGTCGACGTCATTGGCGTTACCTATGGTGCAGACATGCGGCACTTCATTGCGTTCGGAAACACGCCCTGCGTGATGTATGGGGCTGGTAATGTCAGGTCGGCCCATCACGCGGACGAGTCGATCGAAATCGCCAGCCTCGTTTCAGCGACCAAGGTCATCTCATCGATGGTGGTGAACTGGAGCGGATAGAGCCCTTGCCATCTCGCACAGAGACCTTGTGCAATCTATTGACATCAAGTGTGCATTAGGCTAGTATGGTCTCAGGTTCATTTGCACGACGTGGCGAACCGCGCAAAGATGATGACTCGCCAGGAGACAAGCCGATGAAATTCGCTCCCAGAGATGGTTCGGCCGGAAGGACGCTTGCAGTGACGGTTCCCCCACGTAAACGACTCGTGATGTCGTCGTCAAGTTTCAACCAGACACCGTTTTCCCAGAGCACACGCCAAAACGGTTCGACAGCAATCAGAACGTCGAGTCAGCTGGGTCGTACCCCTCAAGCTACGCCCCGCAGGGTGAATTCGAGCACTACGGCGGTGTCGTACTTGGCGGGTCAGGAAGTTTTCGATCCGAATAGAGGTCATGGGCTCGTCTATATCGTGAGAACCGGGTGCGTTCGCTTGTACAAGCCGCTGCCAGACGGGCGGTCGATCAACCTTGGAATCCTCGGTCCGAACACCGTATTCACACAGGAAGACACCACCACGGGCATCGCATCCGGAGCGGTAGCCGAGGCGATGATCGATTCGACCATTTCAGTCGTTCCTGTCGACGAGCTGGCAAATGTGATCGCGTCTGCACCCGAGTTGGCTGCCGCTATGGTGACCGGCATGACTCGTCGACTTACAGAGGTGCAAACGCTCGTGGAGCATTTGCTTGTGCGGGACACGTCAGTTCGTCTGGCCGTCACCCTGATGCAACTTGCTCAGCGGTTTGGCAGGCCAGCTGCTGGTGGAATGACCGCAATTACTATTCCCTTGACTCATCAGTCTTTGGCGAACATGATCGGTTCGAACCGAGTGACCGTGACTCGCAAGCTTCTCGAACTTCAGGAAGCTGGTATTGTCCGATCGCTCGGCAGGAACGCAATATCTGTCGACATCGACGGCCTCCGAGATTTTGCCCAGTCCGCGACTCAACCACGCTAGGGCTCCTGGTCTCTGAAGGTTGTAAGCCATGCAGGAAACGGATATTCAACTGATGACAGATCATGGTCCGCCACGCGAACGCTCTGGCAAGATATTCATGACCGGCGCTACCGGTTTTGTGGGCACAAACATCAGGGCATCGCTTGGTCCACGCCCATTGTCGCTGCTGGTTCGAAAGCCTGATGCATTTCCAGCGCTGGCGACGGACGAGGTGACGGTCGTGAAGGGCGACGTCACTGAATACAGCGGCCTCAGCGAAGCAATGGCTGGTTGTGACACGGTTATCCACCTCGTAGCGATCATTCAGCAGTCGGGCGAGGCATCATTCGACAACGTGATTCGCAAAGGAACGGAGAACGTCGTCGAAGCGGCGAAGAATGCCGGGGTCCGGCGATTCATCAACATGAGCGCTCTCGGAACCAGCGCCAAGCCAGAATATTCCTACTTCTATGCCAAATGGCAAGGCGAAGAGGCGGTCAAGGCGTCCGGTATGGATTGGACCATCTTCCGGCCATCGATCATCTTTGGGCCGGGTGACGGTTTCATCAACCAGCTAGCCGACTTGG
>JBGTJM010000323.1:0-8181 GCA_041745115.1 Thermomicrobiales bacterium | reverse complement strand
GAGGACCTCGAGATGCTGCTGATTCAGGCTGATGTTGGCTGGGATGTCAGCCAGCAGCTTGTGACTGAGCTTCGCAACACCGTTGATCGGGATCGCATTGAAAGCCCCGCCGAGGCTCGTGAGATTCTGCGTCTGGCCATGATTACCTTGCTCGAGCAAGCAACCCGCAACCGGCAGGTCAAAGTCTTTCAGCGCGGAGTTCCATTCGTGATCATGGTTGTGGGAGTCAATGGAGTCGGCAAGACAACGTCCATAGCCAAGCTCGCCGCATATCATCAGAAATTCGGACGCTCAGTCATGGTCGCCGCAGGCGATACGTTCCGCGCAGCAGCGATCGACCAGCTCAAGGTTTGGGGGGAGCGATTGAATGTTCCCGTCATCGCCCACGAGCAGGGCGCCGATCCCGGAGCTGTCGTGTTTGATGCTGTCCAGGCCGCGTACAACCGGGGCAGAGACATCCTGATCGTCGACACAGCAGGCAGACTGCATACCAAGTTCAATCTCATGGAGGAGCTGAAAAAACTCCGCCGCGTCATGCAGCGGCACGTCGAGGAAGCTCCCCAGGAGGTTCTCCTCGTCATCGACGCCACCACCGGTCAGAATGGGCTCGTTCAGGCCAAAACGTTTGCGGAGTCAGTCGAAATCACCGACATCATGATTGCCAAACTCGATGGTTCGGCGAAAGGCGGTATCGCATTTTCGGTCGCCAAAGAACTTGGGATTCCCATCTCCTACATCGGCACTGGTGAAAAAGCGACCGACCTATCTGAATTCCATCCGGAAACCTACGTAGATGCGCTGTTCTTCGGTGATGGCGATGGACTCGGGGCAAGCTGACAATGTTTGAAACGCTCTCGGATCGACTGAACGATTCCCTCGGCAGGCTCTCTCGCAAAGGGAGATTGACCGAGCAGGACGTCGACGAAGCAATGCGCGAAGTGCGCAGAGCGCTGCTCGAAGCCGATGTCAATTTCAAGGTAGCCAAAGACTTCGTCGCGTCCGTACGTGAACGGGCCATCGGCCAGGATGTGCTGAAGTCGCTCTCTCCCGGCCAGACCGTCATTGCCATTGTCAATGAGGAGCTCGTTTCGATACTCGGGTCCGACCGAGTCGGCCTACGTAGCCCCGACCGGCCACCCCAGATTCTGATGCTTGTCGGCCTGCAGGGCTCCGGCAAGACCACACACTCCGCAAAGCTTGCTGCTCTGCTCCGCAAAGAAGGGCGAAGCCCGTTGCTCGTCGCGGCCGACGTATACCGACCGGTGGCAGTCAACCAGCTGCAATCGTTGGGCAAACAGATCAACATACCTGTGTACGAGGAAGGCACCGCCGCCAATCCGGTGGATATCGCGGTTCGAGCGACCGAGTTCGCTCGCGAACGAGGTCTCTCACCGGTCATCATCGACACAGCCGGCCGCCTGCAGATCGACGAACGAATGATGCAGGAGCTGGTGAACATCGAGCAGCGCGTCCGTCCAACCGAGATTCTGCTCGTAGCCGATGCCATGACCGGCCAGGAAGCTGTCAACGTCTCACAGACGTTCAACGAACGCCTGTCGATCAGCGGTCTGGTCCTGACCAAGATGGATGGCGACGCCCGTGGCGGCGCGGCTCTCTCGATCAGGGCCGTCACTGGCATTCCGATCAAATTCATCGGCACCGGCGAAAAGATGGACGCCATCGAGGCATTCTATCCAGAGCGCCTCGCCGGTCGAATCCTGGGCATGGGCGATGTCGTTTCGCTGATCGAACGAGCCCAGGAACAGACGAACGAGGTTGATGCCAAACGACTCCAGGATCGCATGATCAAGGGCCAGTTCAATCTGGAAGACTTTCTCGACCAGCTACAAAAAGTCAAAAAGATGGGGCCATTGAGTCAGTTGCTCGAAATGATCCCAGGGATGGGCTCCCAGCTGAGGCAGGCGAAGACGCAGATATCCGATGACGACTACAAGCAAATCGAGGCCATCATCAGTTCGATGACGCCTGCCGAGCGACGGAATCCACAATTGATAGATGGTCGCAGAAGGCGCAGAATTGCCCGCGGCAGCGGCACATCACGAGAAGAGGTCTCGCAGCTTCTGAAGCAGTTCAACGAAATGCAGAAAATGATGTCTCAATTTGGTTCGATGGCCAAAAAAGGGCAAATGCCGAAAAATCTGCCGTTCGACTTGGGATAACTGTGGTTGACAAATCCAGGACACGTTTAACGATAGTAGCAATCGAACAGAGGTGAACCATGAATGCACCAGTAACCGTCTATATGACAAGCACCTGCCCGTGGTGTGATCGAGTCAAAGAGTATCTGAACACAAACGGCGTTGCATACGAAGAAAAAGATGTTGGCAAGGACTACGACGCTGCGATGGAAATGGTCAAGCGATCGGGCCAGCAAGGTGTGCCCGTAGTGGCTACCGACAAAGACGTGATCGTCGGCTTTGATCAGGCCAAACTGGCACGGGTCGTCGACCAGTACGGCCGCCCGAAGCGTGCACCACTCGGTCTTCTCGCCGCAGACGCTCAGCAGTATTTTGGGAATCATCCAGAGGTTGCCAAACAGTACCCGGAGGGCACGCGTGGTGTCTTCGTCGGCGAAGTACGGCCCAATAGTGTTGCCGAGCGATCAGGTGTTCGCAGTGGCGATGTCATAAGCTCCGTCGCCGGCAAGCGTGTGCGCAACATGAGCACGCTCGATCAGCTCATCGATACCTTGCAGGCAGGCGAAAAGATTTCGGTCAAATACCTCCGGGGCATGGAAGAAGCAACGACCATCTTCCAGTTCTAGGCCTTAGCGACAGAGGCGGATCCCTGGAACTCCAGTCAGCTCCGGATTCGGTCAGGGGGTGATGTGTTCGATCTCACGAACCAGGAGGTCATCCTCAGGCTCGTGGCTGCACTGGTGCTTGGCGGCACGATCGGTTTTGAGCGAGAGGTCAATGCCAGATCCGCTGGCATGCGAACCCACGCCCTAGCCGCCCAAGGGGCCGCCCTCTTCGCGATGGCCGCGATTCTGATTACTCGTGAGTCAGCTCAGGCCGGTTTCGGGCCAAGCGACCCAGGCAGGGTGATCGCCGCGATCGTGCAGGGGATCGGCTTTCTCGCTGCCGGCGTGATTTTTGCGCACCGGACCAAGGTCAAGGGCCTCACCACCGCAGCGGGGCTTTGGGTCACTGCCGCCGTTGGACTTCTGGCTGGCTGTGGCTTCTACTTCGTGGCAATCTCAGCCACCATAGCCACGATGTTTGTGCTGTACGTTCTCAAGATAGTCGAAACCCGGCTCCTGAAAGAGTAGCCATACCACCTGAGGAGCAGGAGCTACTTCTCGAGCCATTCAGCGAGCTTCGCGTCGATAATGTCCGTCCCGAGCTTTGGCTTCGCATATGCGCCAGCAACTTCACGCTGACGGTACGCCTCATACGCAGCGACAGCGAAGGAAACGGAAATGTTCAGGCTCTGCACCATTCCGACCATTGGAATGTGAACGCATCGATCGGCACTGTCCACCGCTTCCTCTGACAACCCTCGCATCTCGTTTCCAAACACCAGAGCCACCGGCTCGGTGAGATCGGTGTCGAAGACCGAGGCGGACTCCTGACCAAGCGCAAGTGCCAGAATCGAAATGTCTCGCTCCCGCAGTGCCGCATAGCAGTCATCAACCGCCGTCCACTGATGCACATCCAGCCATTTTGCAGTCCCAGCCGATACGCGCCGCGCAAATCGCCCAGCTGGCGGCGCTTCGACCGTGTAGATCAGGTGAACCTGTTGGATTCCCACGGCGTCGCAGCTTCGCATCACCGCGGCGATATTGTGTTCGTCATGTACGTTCTCGAGAACGACCATCAGGTCCGGCTGTCGACGTGCAAGCGCATGCTTCAATCGTGATGTCCGCCGGTCAGTTCGCGGCCAGCGATTCGGCTTCACGGGTGACTCACGAGCCAGATCCCGGCGATCGACCGCTGGGGGTGCCTCTTCGCCAGTCTCATCCCAGGTCACAGTTCGGTACTCGCAAGTGATTCTTCCTGCGCCTCTGCGCCGACTTCACGAGCCAAAACCAGCACAAATCTCTGCGAAAACCGGGGACTGCAACGACCACAGGACCACAACCCGCGTTTCTTTCGCAGAATCTCTCGCTTGCAGCCCGGACACTGATAAACATACCGGTAGTCGCGTCGCCTGACGGGTATCAGGCAACTCCGAATTTCATCCAGCGACGCCCCGGTTTGCCGCGAGACCTCATGCGCAATGCGATCGTATCCGTGCTTTGCGTGCCGGCGTCGATCCCCCGCCAGCCAATCTCTCATGTGCAGCAGCTCTTCGCATACCACGATCTCGAGTGCTTTCTCCTGCGACGTGTCGATTCGTGCGGCGTGTATCAGCACCGCATGGGCTCCGCTCGATTTCAGGTGCGCGTAAGCCCCACCGATGGATCCGGAAACTCGTCGGCCCAACCAATGCTCAAATTGCTTTCGGCTTTCGGTCAGCAGGATACGCTCATGTGGCAGCGAAAAGCGACCAACATACTCCCAGGCCAGCGACTCCACTCCCGGGCTCACATCTACAAGTTTCATCGAATGGATTAACCATCACCTATGCGTTGCACCGATTGGCAAGTCGACCGCAAATGGTTCGGCAACTGCAGCCAGCAACCATCATAATCGCAGTCGAACAGTTGCCCGTTTTATTCATTCGACAGGAAAGTAACAGCCCAGTGCAAGAGCCGATCGATGACAATCAACGACTAGCGTCGGAGTTCCCGGAAATCCTGGTGATTTCATCAGACATTAGCCTCACCCAGTTTCTCACTGAAGGCCTCGGCCAGTCTGGATTCTGGGTCAGCGCGGTCCGGTCGGGCTTGCAGGCCCTCGAGGTGTTCCGGCTGCGTAGCTTTGACGCGATCGTCCTCGACGCCGCGATAGCGGACCTGGCTCTCAATGAATTGATCGCGAGGCTCCACGATCCGGCGGCGTTGAACGGCGTTGGCCGCCACAGCAAAGCCACTCCAATCGTCCTGGTAGCGGGAATGCCCTCGGAGCTGGAGGATTACGACCTGACTGGTCTCTCAATCGCCAGAATCCTCGTCGCCCCGTTCGATCTCGAAGATTTGGCCTCCGAACTCTCTGCGAGAACGAGCGACTCTTCAAAGCCCACAACGCAAGAGATGACCGGTCAGTAGTCGGACACGTTCAGTTCGGTGATCCGCCCCTCGACCGCGTACACCACCTGCTCGCAAATGTTTGTGGTTCGGTCGGCGATTCGCTCCAGGTTGTGCGCGGCCCAGAGCAGCCGGGTGGCACGGGCAATCGTCCGCGGATCGGCCATCATGAACATCAGCAGCTCGTGATACACCTGATTGTACAGATTATCGACCTCGTCATCGCGTCCAACGATCTCTCGGGCCGCTTCGGCATCCTGTTGAATAAACGCGCTAATGCTGTCCGCCAGCATCGCCCGGCCCAGGTCCGCCATCCGCGGGATGTCCACCAGCGGTTTCAGCAACGGTTCCTCAGCCGTCTCCAGCACGATCTTCGCTATTCCGGCAGCGTGGTCAGCCATTCGTTCCAGGTCGGTAATGATGTGCAGGCACGCGGCAATCCACCTCAGGTCGCTGGCCATAGGCGCCTGGGTCGCAATGATCGTGAGAGCCTGGTCCTCGAGCTTCCAGCGCTGCTCGTTGATCTTGTAATCTGACTCGTGAACCTGCCGTGCCGTCTCGACATCCTGCTGCCGAAACGAATCGATCGATCGGGCAATAGCCTTGTCCACCATCGAGCTCATCGAAACCACCCCGTCTCGAAGCTCGGCCAGCTCCCGCTCATACTCAATTCGTATGGTCATTTCACTCGCATCCTTTCCCGACTGAGCTAGCTCAGCCGAAGCGGCCCGTTATGTAGTCTTCAGTTCGGGAGTCCTGGGGGTTGGTAAACATCTGACGAGTCGCGCCAGTTTCTACCATCACGCCAGTCCGGTTTGTATCGAGGGAAAAGAACACGGTCTGGTCCGAGACCCGCGCAGCTTGCTGCATGTTGTGGGTCACGATGATGATCGTGTACTCCTCCACGAGCGTTCGCATCAGATCCTCGATCTTCAGCGTCGAGATAGGGTCGAGCGCACTGCACGGCTCATCCATCAGAATCACGTCCGGATTGATCGCCAGCGTTCGTGCGATGCACAATCGTTGCTGCTGCCCACCCGAGAGCGCCATCCCGCTTTCTTTCAGCTTGTCCTTCACCTCGTCCCACAATGCGGCACCCCGCAGGCAGCGCTCGACCAAATCGTCCCGGTTTTCCTTGATTCCGTTGATCTTTGCCCCCCATGCAATGTTGTCGTAGATCGACTTGGGAAACGGGTTCGGCTTCTGGAACACCATGCCCACCCGCCGCCGCACCTCCACAGGGTCAACCGCACGACTGTTCACATCGATTCCATGGTAAATAATCGAACCAGTGACTTTCGCCGCAGGAATCAGGTCGTTCATCCGGTTGACACAGCGCAGCACCGTGCTCTTTCCGCACCCGGAAGGGCCAATCAGGGCCGTAATCTGCCTCGGCGGCACTTCGAGGTTCACATCACGCACTGCAAGAAACGATCCATAATGAACGTTCAAGTCGCGTAGCGACACGATGGACTCTGGCTCTGAAGAAGCCATGTCCGCGCCTTCTCGTCCACCTAATATCTGAGCGTTAACCATGTGTTCCTCCGTTTCACCCGAGCCTCGCTTGGTTTTCAATCAGCGTAGAGCCTAGAACCTTAGCTTCCTTCTGAAGTGCTGGCGCAACAGGACGGCAATTGCATTCAAACTGAGCAAGATCGCAAGCAGGACCACAATTCCGGCCGCAGCGAGGTCGTGGAAATCCGACTGTGCCTTGGAAGTCCAGTTGAAGATGAGAATCGGCAGCACCGTAAATCGATCGAGTAGGTTCTCTGGCGTAAAGGGCACAAATGTCAGAGCCCCGATCATAATCAACGGTGCGGTTTCACCGATTGCCCTGGACGCCGCCAGAATATTCCCTGTCAGAATCCCGGGAAATGCCGTTGGCAATACATGGTGTTTCACTGTTTCCCATTTTGTGGCGCCCAGCGCGTAAGACCCCTCGCGCAACCCCGAAGGAACAGCACGAATAGACTCCTGAGTTGCGATGACGATGATCGGTGCCACAACCAGCGCCATCGTTAGCGACCCTGCAATCACGCTTCGCCCCAGCTCCATGAAGCGAACGAAAATCTGAAGACCGAGGAGCCCGTAAATGATCGAGGGCACTCCTGCCAGGTTAGAGATATTGATTTGAATAAAGCGCGTCAATCGGTTGTCTGCCGCGTATTCCTCGAGCCAGATTCCTGTAGCGACTCCAAGTGGAAACGAGAAGATGATTGTGAAGATCATCATCCAGACTGTGCCGTAAATCGCGGCCTTGATCCCGGCCCTCTCTGCAAATCGTGAGTCGAAGCTCGTGAGAAATTGCCAATCGAGCCAGGGCAGTCCACGCCGCAATACATCGAAGAAAAGCACCACGAGCGTACCGAGCGCAATGGCGATCAGAACAATGCTCAGGGCTTCGAAAGCCTTGCCCCAGCGCTTCCTCGCGTTGAGCCGGCGAGTCTCGCCCTCACCGGCAAGGGTGCCGCTAGCGGCTCCGAACCCATCGACACTGCTATCACGAAATGGTCCGCTTTCGATCGCCATCAGTCATAAACCTCCCGATAGCGTCGCACGAACCAGTGGCTGAACATGTTCAAGAGAAATGTCATGAAGAAAAGAGTGGTTCCCACAGCGAAAATCGTCTTGTACGTGAGGGACCCAGCAGGCGTGTCACCCAGGCTCACTTGCACGATGAAAGATGTCATCGTCTGGACCGCAACGGTCGGGTCAAGGGTGAAATTAGGCGTCTGTCCTGCGGCTATAGCTACGATCATCGTTTCCCCAACTGCCCGCGACATTGCCAGGATGACCGATGCCACGATTCCTGAAAGCGCAGCCGGAACTACCACTTGAGTCGCTACTTCCAGCCGCGTCGCCCCCATCGCAAAAGCCCCCTCACGAAGCGCTCTCGGAACCGCAGAAAGCGCGTCCTCGCTCAGAGATGAAACAAGTGGAATAATCATGATTCCCATCACGATACCGGCACTCAAAGCGTTGAACGTCATCAGCTGCGGTATGAATCTCGACAACTGCGGCGTCACAAA
>JBGTJM010000322.1:0-8145 GCA_041745115.1 Thermomicrobiales bacterium | reverse complement strand
TTCTGTTTGCAAATCCCCTCGAATGATCGGTGAGCGAAAATCACGATCCGATGGCTTGGAAGCAGAAAGAGTGATTCGGCGGCGATCTCCGTCAACGATCTCGATTTCCACAAGCAGGTAATTGGCTGGCAAGACTCCTGCCGCGCGCTCAGGCCATTCCACGATTGAGATCGCATCGGGATCGTCAATGATCTCGACGAATCCAATCGAGTCCAGATCAGCCACTTCTTCAAATCGGTACAGATCGATATGCCGGATCGCCACGGTCCGGCCATCAGAGGTTGTTCCAGCGTGCTCCGAAACAAACGTAAACGTAGGACTCTGGGCGATTTGCTCCGACTTCATGCCTCTGAGCACTCCCTGAGCAAAGGTCGTCTTGCCAGCGCCAAGGTCACCATGTAGAAGCAACGCATCGCCGGGTTCTGTCAGTTGAGCCAACCGAGCACCCAACGACTGAGTCGCCGCTGCATCTCTGGCCAGAAACACGCCCAACAGATGAGGTGCCGTCATTCAGACGTTGCCTGCGGCAATGTCACAACGGCACCCCTCACACTGACCTGAACGCGATCACCTGGTCTGATCCCGCCATAGGAACCGAGACGGACGTTGAGCGCCAGCCCGGTATCGAGACTGACCCTCAACAGCTGGTCGTGGCCAAAAAACAGCCGGCTGAGAACGGTCGCGTTTGCCGGGACATCCTCGGCATGCGCTGTCAGGCGAATTGCTTCAGGGCGGATCATCACATCGACCGGTCCCTCCGCCGAGCCAACCGTCGGCAAGTCCCCGAGCTCGCAGTCGACACGCCGGCCCTGCGCCATGCCGGGGACGAACTGCGCATCGCCGACAAACGAGCCGACAATCCGGGAGACTGGCCGGTGGTACAACTCCTCTGGCGCGGCATCCTGCAGGATTTTGCCATCGAACATCACCGCGACCCGATCTGCCAGGCTCAATGCTTCTTCCTGGTCGTGGGTTACCCAGATCACGGTGACGCCTAACTCGGTGAGAATCTGCCGGACATCAGCACGAAGCCGGATTCGAAGGGCTGAGTCAAGACTTGCAAACGGTTCATCCAGCAGGATGATTTCGGGGTTCGATGCAATCGCACGCGCCAGTGAGACCCGTTGCTGTTGCCCACCCGACAATTCATACGGCATGCGACTCTGAAGGCCCTGCAAGCCCACGAGTTCCAGCGACTCCGCAATTTGTTGCTTTCGATCAGCCGAGCCCCGCACCCCGAAGCCGACGTTTTCCCCAACCGTCATATGGGGAAAGAGCACTCCATCCTGAAAGACCATTCCCATCCGGCGACGCTCTGGCGGCAGACACCGGCCAGGTTCCGAAACGATCTGACCACCAATAGAAACCGTTCCTGAGTCTGGTTGCTCGAACCCAGCTATCAGACGCAGTGTTGTGGTCTTGCCGCATCCGCTTGGGCCCAGAATTGCAACAACTTCGCCTCTATCTGCGCAGAGACTCACACTATCGACAACAGGTACTCCACTGAACCGCTTGACAAGATTCTGAATCTCCAGAACAGGCGGCAATCCGGGATCGGGCTTCCGTTGTTGCTCCTTAGCAGCGGGCTTCGCCCGAATGGCCATTTCGAGAACCATCACCCCTCTCCGCTGACACTTACGTCTCGTACTCGTCCAAGTACAAGCATAGAGGGTATCGCCGACATCAGAATCAGCAGCAATGCCGGAGCCGCCGCCCGTCCATAGGCGAAGTCTCCTGCGGCGGTCCAGACGTCTGTTGCCAACGTGTCCATGCCCGTTGGGCGCATCAACAGCGTGATGGGAAGCTCCTTCACGACGGTCAGAAAAACCAGAACAATCCCTGTCATGATCCCCGGTACCGCAAGCGGCACGGTGATCGACCAAAGCGTGCCCCGCCAGCTCCTTCCCAGCCCCCTGGCTGCATCTTCAAGGCGGGGGTTGATCTGCAACAACGACGAGCGTGTCGACCCAACGGCCTGAGGCACGAATCTCACAACATAGGCAAAAAGGAGCAACGGCACTGTTTGATAGAACTGCGGGGCGTAGTTGGCACCCAGAAACACGAACGAAAGTGCGATCACAATTCCTGGCAGGCCGTATCCCAGGTAGGTCATCCGCTCCACAAGCCGGCCGATACGACTCCGATATCGCGTTGCCAGAACCGCCACCGGCAGCGCACAGATGGCTGCCAGCATGCCTGCACTGCCTCCAAGAATCAGCGAATTAGCGGTCGATTGTGCCAGCCCTGAAAAGTCATCTCCCCGTTCAACAGCCCGAGTCAGCCAGAACAGAAGCACCCCCATCGGCAACATCAGGGCCAGCGATAGCAGTGCCACAAGGCAGGCAAATGCCGGATAGCGCTTCCATCCCAGTTCGACCACTTTTCGTTGTCGGGCGACTCCGGCACCAATACGGTAGTAGGCCGCTCGATCGCGCCACTGACTCTCGATCGCAAGAAGCAGCACCGCGAAGGTCACCAGCACCAGCGACAACACTGCGGCATAGGAACGATCGAACGAGGCGCCATACTGGACGTAGATTGCACGGGTCAACGAGTCGTACCGAAACAGCGTCACCACCCCGAAATCGCTCACCGTATACAACGCGGCAAGAAGCATTCCGGATATTGCAGCCGGTCGAAGCTGGCGCAGCGTCGTTGAGGCAAATGCGCCAAGTGGCCCTTTTCCCAGCGAACGGGCGGCCTCTTCATGGATTGGATCAATTCCCCGCAAAGCTCCACTGACCGTGAGGAATACATAGGGGAATGTGAATAGTGACAAGACCAGCCAGGCCCCGGTGAAACCGTAAATGTTCGGAAACCAGCTGATTCCAACGCTTTCAGATATCCAGCTGCTGAAATATCCTCGAGGACCCAGGACCGCGATAAACGTCAACGCTCCAACGTAGCTGGGAATGACTAGTGGCAACGCACACATTGGTGCAAGCCAACGCCCCAGCGGGATATCTGTCCGCACCGTAAACCATGCTGCCGGAACAGCGATGGCTGCTGCGGTTAATCCGACTGCCACCGCCAGAACGATCGTATTTATGAGCACGTCGAGGGTTCTTGGCCGCAAGAGCAGATCCCAGACCCCCTCACGAGCCTGGGACGCCCGCAAGACCAGGTAACCCAGCGGCAGCAACACTCCAGCCGCCACAAACATTGCCGCCGCCGTCAGACTCCGTGGAGGAGCTGGCGACGGCGGGCGGTCGAACGTTCGTACTGGCACTGCCACGGCGGTACGTAGCCGCGGCAAGCGGATAATCATTCAGTTTCCAGGGTTTGGTTCAATCTCGCGGCCATTTCCACCAGAAGTAAGGACGCTCGACTAAAGAATGCCGAGCTCTGTAAGCATTGAAAGCGTACCTTCCAGATCAGCCAGATCTGACAGGTCGATCTCCGGACTTCCCAGCTCAGACAATGGCACCAGGTCAGCAATCGGTGCTACCCCGTCGATCATCGGATACTCCGATGTCTGCTCCGCAAAGTATGTCTGTGCCTCTTCGCCAACCAGAAATTCGACCAGCTGCTCTGCCCCAGCCGGATTTGGAGCCGTGCCAAGAATACCAATACCAGAGATGTTCACCAGACTGCCAACATCGTCGGCCGCGAAGTAGTGGTTTGCAATTGGCAGAGAATCATTCGCCTCCTTTTGCAGCGCGTAGAGGTAGTAGTGGTTCACCAGCCCCGCTGAGAGTTCACCGTCTGCCACCGCGCTCACGATGGCGCCGTTTCCTTCAAATGTGACGACATCATTTGCCACCATCGCTTCCAGCCACTCCTTGGTGGCATCGTCGCCCTGAAGCACCCTGAAGGCAGTGATAAAGGACTGAAACGAAGCGTTTGAAGGCGCCCATCCGATTCGACCACGCCAGCTCTCATCAGTGAAGTCCTCAACTGATGCCGGCAAGTCGCTGTCTGTCAATTCATCGGTGTTAAACACGGCAACCCGGGCCCGACCAGTGAGCCCCACCCACATTCCCTCGTCAGAATGAAACCGGGCGTCGACGCGTTCCAGGATCGCTTCCGGGAGCGAAGTGAACAATCCCTCCGCCTGAATGGCTCCCAGAGCCCCTGCATCCTGCGACAGGAACACATCGGCAGGACTATTGCTGCCCTCTTCCAGTATCGTCGCGGCCATTTCAGCCGTTCCACCATAACGCACATCGACGGCTATTCCGCTACTCTCCTGAAACCGAGACAGCAATGGCCCAATCAAAGCTTCATTGCGACCCGAATACACGGTGACAGTTCCGCCGTCCTGAGCCAGGGCTCCCATTCGACCGGTCAAAGCAACGCCAAAGCCAGCGCCCGTTGCGCCCAGCAATAGTCGCCGGTTCATCTTCGCCCCCCGGGCCAACGAGCATATCGCCTCAAGATCCGTCCGATCCATCCTTGGTTCCCCCCAAAGCAACTCAGTGCCAAATCAGGAATTCCGACCTAATCGGTCGGAATTAGCGTAAACGAGTTTTCTGGAGGGAGTCAAGCCAGCGCTGATCGCTATTCGTGCTCGGGGTACAAGGCATTCGCCCACAGCTCGGCACTGACTACAATCGCGCCGCAATCTCATCGCCGACATCAGCGGTTCGTGCGATTCCACCGAGATCTGGTGTCAGAGTTCCCGCGGCCGTCGTCGAGGATATGGCGCTGATGATTCGTTCAGACCACATCGATAGTCCCAGATGATCGAGCATCATCGCCGCCGACCAGATTGTTGCGATCGGATTGGCAATTCCCCGTCCAGCGATATCAGGTGCTGAGCCATGAACCGGTTCGAACATGCTGGGGTTGCGCTTCATTGGATCGATATTGCCGCTGGGAGCTATCCCCAAGCTGCCTCCGATCGCTCCGCCGAGATCACTCAGGATGTCGCCAAACAGGTTGGATGCCACCACAACATCCAGCGACTCCGGATGCAGTACCATCCTGGCTGCCATCGCATCAACAAGCACCTGATCGGACGTCACATCGGGAAACTCGCCGCGAACCCGTTCGTAGCAATCGTCCCAGAGCGTCATGCCATACTGCTGAGCATTGCTCTTCGTCACGCTGGTGACATGCTTGCCAGCGCGAGTTCGGGCGATCTCAAATGCGTATCGAATAATTCGCTCGCAACCCTCCTGGGTGAATAGCGCCGACTCGATAGCCAGCTCTTTTCCAGGACCCCGCCCAGCCAGGTTTCGCCCTCCGATACCCGAATACTCCCCTTCTGAGTTCTCCCGCACCATGATCCAGTCAACACTCTCCGGAGTGCCGTTGCGCAATGGACCATCGATGCCCGGAAAAAGCTTGACAGGACGGACGCTGGCGAAGAGGTCGAACCCCTTGCACACCACGAGTCTGAATCCATACAGGCTGATATGGTCCGGAACAGTTGGCCAGCCTGTGGCTCCAAAGTAAATGGCATCAAACTTCGCCAGATCTTCGAGCCCTCCATCGTCCATCACCCGCCCGGTTTGAAGGTAGTAGTTGGAGCCCCATGGGAGTTCCGTGAAGGAAAACGAGACCGCACCATCGCTCAGTTCGACGATCCGATCCAGGACCTTGATCCCTTCAGGAATCACTTCGACCCCGATGCCGTCGCCCGGAACAACCGCGATTCGATACTCCTGTGTCACGAATACGCCTCCCAGTGAGTCTCACCAGCCGAGTCCCCGGTCACCTCGATTGCATCTCCAACCCGGATCGGGCCGCCTTCGACAATTCTTGCCCGCAGTCCACCGGTTCTGAGCAAACTCGGCATAATGCGTTTTCCAGTCAGCTGATCCAGGTGCAGACATGGAGGGCAATCACGAACCCCCTCGCAAACGACCTTGCCGATCAAAAAGCGCTTTCCAAGAAGCGAACGAGGGTCGATACCCGTTGTCACCAGATTGCGCCGAAAGTCGGCATGGGAAATGGCCTCCCCCACCTCGGTCTGTACCGCCGCGATCGCTTCTGCGGCGATGAGCGTTATCTGTCGCGCGCCTTCAGTCGTCGGATTGTCTGAGTAGAATCCGGCTCCCTTCGCATACCGGTCACCCTCGAGTCCGCTCCCCGCGATCGCCTGAGCCTGGTCCACTGATCGAAGCGGCTCACCCCCAGATTCGGCGAGGTAGATTCCTGCGATGACTCCGGCCAAGACTCACCGTCCTTTCTGCTGGAGTACCCAGCTTCGTCATCCTGTAGCAGGCGGGTTCGACACAAATCACTCCCCGCCTCCATCATTATCGACGGAAACCCGGCAACCTCGGCGAACTGTCACCTGTTTCGACAATTCAACTCTGGACCCTGATCATGGATTCACGCAACATTTCGGACGACATCTATCTTCTTGGCGGCCTGCTCGGCGAGGTGAACAGGTCGCAGGCGGGTGAAGATGCATTCGAAATGGAAGAAGAAGTCCGCCAGATGGCCAAATCGCACCGTGCGGGAGATCGGCAAGCTGGCGATGACCTGGCCCTGCTGGTACGAGGGCTTTCGACTGACGACGCCAGCCTTCTCATTCGGGCATTTACCAGCTACTTCAACCTGATCAACCTTTCAGAAGACAATGAGCGAATTCGGCGCATCCGCCGCAGCGAGTCACGCCTTTTTCCAGAACCACGACGTGGCTCGATTCGCGAAGCAATTGGTCTTCTGAAGCAGGCAGGACTGGGTGCCGCTGACCTCACCGAGCTCTTTTCCCGGGCCGAAGTCCGGCTTGTGATGACGGCTCATCCAACGGAAGCTCGCCGCAGAACGATTCTGGAGAAACAGGCGCGGATCTTCAGGATGCTCCGCGATCTGGACGAACGCCCAGCAATCCCCGGCGCCCAGAAACGACTAAAACAGCGTCTCGCCTCGACGATCGCCGAACTCTGGAGTTCCAACGAGGTCAGAAATATCCGCCTGACCGTGCTCGATGAGTTGCAAGCCATTCTGATTCACTTTCGTGGCACCCTTTTCGAAACAGTCCCAGAGATTTATCGCGATCTGGAGGACGCGGTCGCCGAGCACTATCCGGACGACCAGATTCCTATCCCACCCTTTCTCACGTTCGGCTCGTGGGTTGGCGGTGATCGCGATGGCAATCCATTTGTCACGCCCGAAGTTACGTCCAGAACACTCGAGTTAATGCGCGACGCGTGCTTGACCGTTCTGGATACCAAGCTTGGTCAGGTCGCCGGCCGAATATCAGTTTCGTCCACGGTTGCTGGAACGAGTCCGCAGCTTGAAAAGTTGATAGCGGAAAACCTGAGCCGATTTCCAGATCTGGCCGAAGAGCTGACCGACAGAAACGGCGACGAGCCGTATCGGCAGGCGTTGACCTTTATGCGTGAGCGGGTCCGGTCGCTGCAACTGGGTGGTGATCACGCGTACTCCCGCCCAGAGCAGCTTCTCGCGGATCTCCGCACGATCGAGCAAGCGCTGATCGAGCAGGGAGAGCCTCTGATCCTTGGCGGAGATCTCCACGATCTGATCCGGCAGGTGGAAGTGTTCGGGTTCCATTTCGCCAGGCTTGACCTTCGCGATCATGCCAATCGACATGGCTCGGCAGTTGAAGAAGTGCTCGAATCGATCGAAGTCGTTTCCGGATACACGTCGCTCGCCGAGGACGTCAAGCGCCACATTCTGGTCCGGGAGATTGCGAATCGACGGCCCTTGATTCCAGCGGATATCTCTGCGCTCAGTGAAACCACACAGGACGTCATCGGCACCTTTCGCATAGCCAGACAACTCATCGATACAGGCCACCGCGACGCACTCGAAACCTATGTCATCTCCGGAGTCAGCTCGGCATCACATTGCCTGGAAGTCCTCCTTCTGATGAAAGAGGCCCGTCTGGCGGAACCCGGCGGTGACAACGCGTTGCTCAAGATCGCACCACTCTTCGAGCAGGGAGATACGCTCGCCAATGGTTCGACCGTCATGCGGGAGCTACTCGAGGAACCCGTATTCAAGCGGGCCCTGACGTCGTGGGGCAACGATCAGGAAATCATGCTCGGATATTCCGACTCGAACAAGGACGTCGGATATCTTGCTTCTACCTGGTCGCTGTACGAAGCAGAAGTATCGATTTCTCAGGAGTTCAAAGCGTCTAACATCGACCTCACCTTTTTTCACGGACGAGGCGGTTCGATTGGACGAGGAGGTGGGCCAACCAACACCGCGATCCTCGCACAG
>JBGTJM010000321.1:0-5041 GCA_041745115.1 Thermomicrobiales bacterium | reverse complement strand
TCAGACCGAAGTCCTGCAGGAGATCATCCCGATCTTTGAAGCCGAGGACCAGTTGCAGCCTGGCGCCGAAGCTGAAGAAGCACTTGCCACGCTCTATGCTCCTCAGTTCATCGAGCAGGTGTACACACCCGCAAGTTAGGACGTCACTCCGGTGTGGCTGGGCACTTGCCCGGCCACACTTCTGACTCGGGAGCGGATCAATGGCTCAGTTCGCAATACCGGCACCATCATCACGGAGTGTCGCAAACCGTGTGATTCCTCGTCCCGATCGCGGATCTCTCATCCGCCTGGGTCTGGCGCTGATCTTGCCAATCGTGTTGCTGATCACCTGGCAGCTCGTATCCGACGCCGGAATCTATTCACGTGGTCAGCTTCCCGCTCCGATCGATGTCTGGCGGGCGGCGGAGCAGCTTGCCGCGCGGGATCAACTCCTGATTCAGGTCCAGGTCAGTTTCGAGCGAGTGATCAGAGGCTTCGCTTTCGGATCGGCAATCGCGATTGGGCTCGGATTGCTCATCGGCCTGTCCCGTCTCGCTGGATACCTAATCGATCCGACGATCCAGGCCATACGAGCGATTCCGTCGTTGGCCTGGGTTCCCCTCTTTGTTTTGTGGATGGGGATCGGTGAGCAGCCGAAGATCACTCTGATTGCGGTGGGCGTATTTTTCCCGGTCTATACCAACTTGGTCAGCGGCATTCGTCAGATCGACCGAAAGCTGGTGGAGGCGGCATCGGCCTACGGGTATCGCCGGTTCAGCCTGGCCTGGGAGGTCACGCTCCCCGCGGCATTGCCCTCCTTGATGACCGGATTGCGACTCGGTCTTGCTCAGGGATGGCTCTTCCTGGTGGCCGCGGAGCTTATTGGCGCGTCACAGGGTCTGGGATTTCTGTTGATCGATGGTCAGAATAGTGGCCGTGCCGACATTATCGTGCTAAGCATCATTCTGCTGGCGATCGCCGGAAAGACAACCGATGTCGTGCTCCAGCATATCGAAAAACGGTTGCTGCGGTGGACTGATACGGTCAAACCGTAGAATCCTGTGCCGGGATCAACTCATTGTTGAACTGCCAGAACCAATTCACTTGCGTTTGCGTACCTTCCACACTTCTTCGCAGGGCCATTTGCGGGACCATTCTTTCGTGACAAATGCATGTGTGGTGGTCGCATTCTCCGGCAATTCGACTTCGATCAGGGCTTCGATGTCGAAACCCGACTCCCTGAGCAGGTCGATCATCTTTCCGTGCGGCAGGTGAAACTCCACTGAGTCGTCATCGATCCACTCAAACCGGTGCATGCCAAACAGCGGACGCTGGAGCGTCTCACTTGCAGGCGTGTCAGTGAGGGCATCGAAGGCCGTACAGAGCATCAGGAGAAGTCCGTTGCCAAGAAACACGAGTTCTCCACCAGGCCTGAGAATCCTCGCTGCTTCAGGTATCCAAACGTATGGATCGCACCAGATAGCCGCGCCATATTCGCTGATCGCAAAATCGAACGATTCATCGGCAAAGGGTGTCGCCTCTGCATTCCCTAGATGCAACGGAAACGCGATGTCGAACTCGCGCTGGAGTTTCTCTGCGGTGGCGAGCTGCTTTGGGGAGTTATCGATACCTACCGGCTTTGCGCCACGCCGTGCCATCCAGGCCGAGACATAGGCCGTGCCGCAACCGAGCTCAACTGCTTCGATGCCAGTCATGTCTGCGGGCAGAAGGCGAAGCTGAGCTTCAGGGACATCGAAGATTCCCCATTCAGGCTCTTTCTGTTGCCATCGCCGCCGACCGGCTGTTTCGTAGCTCTCGGCATAGGAATCCCACACAATTCGATTGCGAGCAACATGGTCTGGCGTTGGATCGAGCACAGTCACCGAATCCTCCTATCGATAAGTCAACTAGTTCGTTGACATCGTTGGTGAGTCGCGCACCATGTTCAGCACTTGCAGCAGCCTCTCGGGAGGCTGAGCGCCGCCAATGCCGTATTGCTCGGCAACGACGAAGAACGGCACGCCGGTGATGCCTATCTGCTGCGCTTCCCGCATCGATGAAACCACCCCGAGCGTGGCATCAGGACCGGAAAGCAGTCCGTACACGGATTGTGGCTCGACACCGTGCAACCGGGCGACTTCAGCGAGGAGATCGGGATCCCCAATATCCTGACCATCCTCGAAATATCGATCGAAAAGCTCGACGGCGATGGCGTTTCTGCGGTGTTCCGGCGCAATCTCAACAAGCCGGTGAGCGCGCATCGAGTTGGCGGCTCTGGTCATCAGGTCGAAACGAAACGTTAGCCCTGCTTGAGCTCCCATCTCTACGACCGGCTCGAATTTTTCGGCCAGTGCTCCGCCGCCACCAAATCGACCGACCATGTATTCCACAAAAGGCAACCCCTCCGGCGGGATGGTCGGATCGAGCAAAAACGGTTTCGATTTCACCTGTATCACAGGCCCATCCCACTTGCCAATAGCCGCATCCAGGTTTGCCCGGCCAATACGGCACCATGGACATACGAAATCCTCGTATATCTCAACGACGATAGCTGAGTCGATGGGTTTGGCTGTGACTGTTTTCAATTGGTGCATTCTCGATCTCTTGTCACGATGCTGCTGTCTGACCAACTGTGCGCTGCCACCGCAATCCTTTGGGATAGTGGTTCTTGATCACGCCGTTGCTTCGTTTGCCCCAGCCGAGGCTGTGCCCGTCCATTGTAAGCAGGACCCATCCCGGCGGACCGCTGATTGCCAGCGTTTCACCACACAGATAGCGCGTAGCCTGCTGGAAGTCAAGATTCTCGCTGATCGTCACATCGTTGGGGCGTAGCGCCAGGGCAAGGGCATGAGCAGGGATAAACCGCTGTTTCGACGTCATTCCAAGCGGCAATCCCGGACGAACGATCTTGAGTGGAGTGGGCAGAGGAAACGGAGATGGTGATTCGAACAGGTGCTCCCCGTTGCGGAGCAGAGTTCCGCTGATCGTGAATCCTGGAGTGAAGGCGCCATGAAAGTCAGACCACTCCTTCGAGGCGAGCGGTGGTAATTTCTCGGTGCGGCGCCGAGTCGTGCCCTGTCCGAGTGCGACAGTCGCGTGGGCCGTTTCCGGAGCACGAAGCAGGGCCACAAAGTGCCCCTCACCCTGATCCCGGTGTGGCCATATCCGGACCATACCCGCATTCTGGTCATCCTCAGATGCTGAAGATGGCAGCAAATGATGCATGCGTGCGAGAACAGGATTCGCGATGGGCTCCAGACTCCAGTCCTGATGCCTTTCGAGGAACCGCCAGATCTGCGATTCGTTTTCTTCGATATTGAACGTGCACGTACTGTAGACGAGGAGGCCGCCTGGCTTTACCGAGCCAGCGATATCGTCCAATAGCAGATGTTGACGGTTGGCGGATCCGGCTACATGCGCTTCGCTCCATTCGCGCCGAGCTGATGGTGTTTTTCGAAACAGACCCTCCCCGGAACAGGGGGCGTCGACCAGCACACGATCGAAGGCTCCTGACATGGATGTCGAGAATGCGCGAGCTGCCGAGCTGGTGATGACGGCGTTCCTGACGGCACATCTCTCCAGATTCTCACCGAGGGCCCGAATGCGTGTCGCGACGGGATCATTCGCAACGAGTGTGCCAGTACCACCAAGATGCGCCGCGATCTGAGTTGATTTGCCGCCAGGCGAGCCCGAAATGTCAAGTACCCAATGGCCAGGCTGAACATCCAGCGCTTCGACGACCGCCATCGCCGAGGGCTCCTGCAGGTAGTAGAGCCCGGCTGCATGATATGGATGGAGTCCCGCTCGAATCTCGGGATCGACAGAAAACCCATCGGCGCACCATCGGATCGAATTCAGATTCCAGGAGACGAGGGATTGAAAATCATATGGTGTGACCTTCAAGCGGTTTACGCGTAATCCGTAAACCGGACTGTCGTTGTAGGAATCGAGCCAGGCTTGAAACGAAGTGCCAAGCAGGCTGCGCATTCGGGCCAGGAATGCATCTGGAAGTGGTGGTGCGTTGCCATGATGTTTGCGCGGCATTGAGTGCCCGACTCTGCTAACGATGTGACAGGTTCGCTATCCTTCCAGCAAATCGATCAACTGATCCTCGACCTCGCGGTCGTTGGCGTGTCGACCGACGGCTGTCTTGGAAAAGAGGCGGTCCTGATTCAGGTAAACATCGAAGATCTCGTGCGAACCGGGCACAATGTGCACTCCTCCGGGCAGAAACTCGAAGAACTCCTCCAGGATGTTCTCCGCCATCCGGACAGCGCGCCGAACGTAGGCGCATTCGGCACAATAGACAATGGTGATGAGATTGCCTTCTGGAATGTTCATCGCGTTCCCTTTGTCATAACACTGATTCGGTGCCGTCAATTCTGAGTGCACACTACTAGCTGGCACCGAACATCGCAACTCAACGACTCGTGCAGAGCGACGCATGGGAAGTTACGACCGAATCGTATACACCAGAGGAAAGAGGTGCTACAATGAAGATCCCGCTTGCGTGAGCGGATCGGGAACCCCCGCTATTGCGTTGCTGGCCTTTCCTTCAACGCGCTCTCGGCCCGCTCGCGCACCGGGTTTTTTGTTTTTCCGTTTTCAGCGCTCTGGTCCACTCGGCGAGGCAATGCTCACGTTTGCGACTCGAGACGAGCCGTCGGGCGAACCGAAAACGGGCAGAACCAGCGGGCAAGACATCAACGGGTGCGCGCTCACCATAAATGGACATTCGAATACGGAACCCAGTAGGCTCTCGTTGAGGATTTCCCAGGGCGCCCCTGAACCCGCAATCATGCCATCGCGCAGCAATACGATTCGGTCTGCAAACGCTGCGGCCAGGTTGAGATCGTGCAGGATCACCACAATCGTGGCTCCCGCCGCGGCCAGGTTGCGGGAAACGTCCATCACCAGATGTTGATGCCGAACGTCGAGCGCGGCAGTCGGTTCGTCCAGGAGAAGCAGCGGTGCCTCCTGTGCCAGGACGCGTGCAAGAGAGACCCTGGCTTGCTCTCCTACAGAAAGCGAAGGATAGACCCGCGGCGCCAGCTGGGCTGAG
>JBGTJM010000320.1:0-3389 GCA_041745115.1 Thermomicrobiales bacterium | reverse complement strand
TCAGAATGGGGTTCAGACCGGCGAGCGGTAAACATCTCGTACGCCGCCAGTTACTCGATTGTGACGTTCATTCTCGAAGAGTTTGGCGAAGACGCTCTGCTGGTACTCATCGATCAGTATTCGCAGGGTGCTTCTCACGAGGACGCTCTCGTCAATTCAATCGGGGTGACCACCGACGAGCTCGACACGCTTTGGCGGGCATACATCGAATCGTCACTGTAGGATTCGCACCTGTCACTGAGAGGCATGCACCTTGAGAGGGTACAGATGAAAGCGTCGATCCTCGATCCAGCAGCGATCGAAGTCAAGCTCTCGCTCAACGCATTCAACGTCGATCGCGACCGAGCCCACATTCGGATCATTGACACCGACACTTGTCTGAGGTGCGCGAGACAGCAGTGCATAAACTGCTGCCCGGCAAACTGCTACAGCCCGAAAGACGATGGACGGGTGCTTTTTTCGTACGAAGGTTGCGTCGAGTGCGGAACGTGCCGGATCGTCTGCAACGAATTCCACAACGTCGAATGGACATACCCGAACGGTGGTTTTGGCATTCAGTATCGCCACGGTTGATCGGGAACAAACACGCAGAGTCGCTAAGCCCGGAAAGTTGGGTGCCTCACATGTACTGGACAAAAAAACACGTCGTCGTTTGCACCGCTTCGCATTGCGCTCAAAAAGGTGCAAACGAGCTCATCGGCAAACTTCGACTTGCCGTAATCCGAAAGGGGCTAGACGCCGAAATACTTATCAACAACTGCGGAACCATCGACCTTTGCGACATTGGTCCCAACCTTGTCATCTATCCGGACAACGTAATTCTCTCCGGGGTGACCGCAAAGGACGTGCAGCGGCTCGTCGCGTTTCTGCAGGGTGAGGGCGAAATGGATGAGTTCGTCACCAGCCGGACGTCGCAGGCAGAAGCGGCTCGCCGCGACTGCTACCGTGAGGTACTGGCAGATCAGCAACCGGTGAGCGAGCCTCGGTTCGGCACAATTGCCGCCAATCACGCATTTGACCAGGTCTGGATTGACGAGCAGATCCGCCGCGGCTTTGTGGCCCGCAAGCCAGATCCGGAGTCTGGTGAACCCACGTTGACAGTGACATCGAAGGCACTCCATCGCTATGATCTTCGGAACTGAAAGGTTCTGATCGTGCAAGAGAACGAACAAGGTAGCGAGGAGACTCCGCCCGAGGACAGCGCTCGTTCAGACTGGAATTCCAGGCTTCCATTCGATCCCGGGAAAATTCGCCGCGGGCACGTGATTCGCCTCACCATCGCCATCTCTCTTGTTGCGATTTCTGCGGTCACCAATCGTGGATTTCTCGGCTGGGGTCTCCTTTTCGTTCTGGGAGTTTTGGTTGTTCCTGTAGGGCGCGCGCGCGCCTTCCTCTTCGCAATCGTGCCCTACGCAGGCATATGGTTCATTTTCACCGCATTCCGCTCTCTCGCTGACGAGACGATATTTGCTCGGACGGTCAATTTGTATGTTGCCGAATTCGAGCGCGATCTGTTCGGTGGACGGATACCCACTGTTCGACTCCAGGACAAGTATTTCAATCCGGACGATGCCCGGTTCCTGGATTACTTCCTGACATTCATTCACTGGTCGTATTTCATTGTCCCTCATGTTGTCGCAGTAGTCGTCTGGTACAAACGTCCAGACATTTTCCGACGCTTCGTCAGTGCAATGGCCATGATGCTTGCTTTGGGACTGGCAATCTACTTTCTGATTCCAACGAACCCTCCCTGGCTCGCTCCAGAACCGATCAATAGCCCGTCAGCCGCTGTCGTCTACCGAATCATGGAAACAGTCGGCAAGGAACTAGGTGGGGGAATCTACGAAGCCAGTTACCGGGTCATTGGTGAATCGAACCCGCGTGCAGCTATGCCCTCGATCCATATGGCCTTCACCGCGTTGCTAATCTTTCCAGCGTTTGCATTCTCCGACCGCTGGGGCTATGCCGCAACCGTTTACACCGCCCTCATGGGTCTTGCTCTTGTTTATCTTGGCGAACATTTTGTGACCGATTTGTTCGTCGGCGTAGTTATCGCTGCGTACGGGTGGTACGCCGCCGGAGCGTGGATAGACGTCGCGGCGCCGTTGATACGCATGCGGCGACCTCGCAAGCAGCCTTCTCGATCTGCTCCATCGTCGGGCCAGGCCTGAAGACTAATCTGTCCTCGAAGTCAGAACCTCTGGACCCTGAACGGACCGGTTTGCAGCAGCGATGCCATAGACGTCGTCCAGAAGCCTCGCGAACGTTTCTACACCCGGAATGTCACGACGATTCTGCATCGGTTTGGTCAGAGAAATCGTCCCCGCATCGGGAGCATAGGCCACCCGAAACCACGTCTCGCTCATCGCTGGATCACGCGTCAATGACTCGAAATGCTGATTGGCTGCTTCGGCAATTCCCTCGACTTCAGCCTCGAACTCGCCGGTCGGTGGCAATCCAGGCTCTTTCGACCTCGTCAACGTCCAGGTCCAATCACTACCACCCGCACCGTCGACAAGCGAAAGCAGAAATACTCTCCCCATGCCTCCGGGAAGCGTCGAAACCTTCGCTTCCGTGAGGTGGCCAAGATACTTGCCGCTGATGGTTGCTTCGTCCAGGTCCACGGTACCTTCGATCATGCGGGCAAGTGGCGACAATGACGCTTCCAGATCATCCTTAGCTTTGCGATTGAAATACACGGCGAGGTACGACGTACCCGCGAGTGCAAGAATCAGAACCAGGCACATCGCAAGTCCAAATGTCAGGTAGGGGCTCACAATCCTGCATCACCCTGTTCGAGCACACTCCCCGGCCCCCTGCCCTTCCATTCCTGCATTGAGAACACCTCCGGTCCGTCGTCCATTCACCACCTCGTTCAGCCATACATTCTAATCGTCCCATGTCCCGAGTCACCGATCAGTTGTCTGGCCAGATGAGACAAAGAAAGCCCCGGGTTAGACAATCCTCGTTCTGATGAATCCGATCACCAGAACTCGCCTGGTCCAGTCTCGCGATGGCACACAACTTGGCGACACGAGGCGTCGTCTCAACACCGCGCCAGAGAGTAACTTGCGTCATAATGACGTCAGACGGCCAGGCGACGTTGGCCAGCCCTTTCAAGCCCAAAAGACGAGGAGCATACTGTCGAATGGCCGGAGAGCCGAGTATTTTTGAGTTGAGTTCACCGGGACGCCGTGGAGTGCGATTTCCTGCACCTGACGTTCCTTCGATCGAGCCACCAAAGGATCTGCTCAGGAGTTCGCTCGCGTTTCCTGAAGTGAGTGAAATTGACGTCGTCCGTCATTTCACTCGAATGAGCCAGAAGAACCACGCAATTGACATCGCGATGTATCCGCTTGGCTCGTGTACGATGAAGTTCAACTCCCGAA
>JBGTJM010000319.1:0-12056 GCA_041745115.1 Thermomicrobiales bacterium | reverse complement strand
TTTTGAGCAGGAGCAACCTACGTGTCCTCATTCCCTTCAGAGTTGCGCTGGCAACCAGGGCTAATTCGAATCTGGAGATCAGAGTTCTCCGACTATGGCCGGAGCGACGCCCAACGTGATGTCATCGCCGGCCTCACCGTCGCCGCTGTCGCCCTGCCACTTGCCCTCGCGTTTGGAGTAGCAAGCGGCTCCACCCCAGCTGCCGGACTGGTCACCGCTATCGTCGGAGGATTCCTGATTGGACTGCTTGGTGGGGCACCCTACCAGATCAGCGGTCCCACCGGCGCTATGTCGGCAGTACTGATCACGGTCGCGAATCAGCATGGTATTCGAGGTCTCTGGATTGCCGGTGTGATGGCTGGCATCATCATTCTGGCGATTGGTCTTCTGCGTCTGGGCAAGATTGTGAATCTGATCCCTGCACCGGTGATAACGGGATTCACAACTGGCATAGCCCTCGTCATCTTCATTGGCCAGATCGACAACTTTCTGGGCATCGAGACTCCGGCACAGGAGCGGTCAGCAGCCAAAGCGATTGGCTACTTCACGAACCCCTTGCCTGCCATCGACTGGCAATCAGTCGCAGCTGGGATGATCGTCATTTCCACGATGCTCATCCTCCCTCGCATATTCAGGACTCCCGGTGTCCCGGCCGCTCTGATCGGCATTGCACTGGCAACTGCTTCGACTCAGGTCTTTGGATGGAGTGCCGAAACAATTGGAGCGATCCCCGCCAGCATCGTGCTCGATGACCGACTCGTGCCTTCGATGGCAGATCTTGGTGCGATCGACAACCTCCTCGCACCTGCACTCGCCATCGCCCTTCTCGGATCCATCGAAAGCCTCTTGTGCGGAGTTGTCGGTGGGCGCATGACCGGGAAAAAGCTGGCCGTCAATCAGGAGTTGATCGCTCAGGGCATTGGAAACATCGCACTTCCTTTCTTCGGAGGGGTTCCGGCAACTGCAGCAATTGCTCGCACAAGCGTTGGAGTGAAGGCCGGAGCTGTGACCCGATTTGTGAGCGTGGTGCAGTCACTCACGTTGCTCGCTGGTGCGCTGTTTCTGGGATCGGCAATTGGCCAGATCCCGCTCTCCGCCCTGGCTGGAGTGCTGTTTGTAACCGCCTGGCGCATGAACGAATGGCATTCGATCAGCTACTACTGGCGTCACCGCCTCCCCAGTGCACTTGCAGCGTTTACAGTCACAATGCTCGCCACCGTCGCGCTCGATCTCACTCAGGCAATCATCGTCGGATTGCTTTTGAGTCTTGCCGTGTTTTTGCGCCAGGTCGCCCAGCTTACCGTTTCGGTCGCCCCAGTCGACTGGGATCGGCTCAAAATACGGCTCTCTCCCCAGCCCGAAGTGCAGGTCGTCTACGTCACTGGTCCGCTCTTTTTCGGCTCCGTGAACCAGTTCGTGGAGCGAGTCGAAGAAATGCCGTTCACGAAAAACCTCGTGCTCTCGATGCGGGGAGTGCCTATGGCAGACATCTCCAGCGTTCAGGCCATCGAGCATCTCTGGCGAACTCATGCAACTTACGGCGGCACCATCTACCTGACCGGCGTGCAACCCGCAGTGCGGCAAATGCTCGAGCGGGCAGGGCTGGTAGCTGCAATTGGCCCAGAGCACTTTCTCTGGAGCGCCGACCAGGCCATTTCCCGGATCGCTCAGGCAGCCATGTCGACAGTTATCGAACCCCTTGAGGACACCCTGCCTGCAGAATCATTCGACGAAATGCCTCTCGGGGTAACGACCGCGTAGGAATCTCGCAAACCCACGCGAAATCATGATGAAGAGGTTCAGATAGATGTGAGAAAGGGAGAACACAAAACCAGGAAGGCATCAGGTAAATTAACGTGGTATTTACTCACGCAGGCGAAGGGAGTTTCCTTCAACGAGTAGGAGTGTTGATCGTCAGCGGTGGGGTGGCACAATCGAGAACAATGAAAAGGCCAGCAACGACCATGGTCAATTACAAATGAGAGGAACAGCAGCGCAAATCGCCACAGCAACTTCAACGGCGTTAACTTGACAAAAGCACCTTGGCATTGTAAATGTAGAGTTGCAATCACCTCCTGTACCCGTCTCCTCGACCAAGAATCCGTTTATTCGCTGTTCGCTAACCCATTGCATCGGGAGCTCCGCCTCTCCCACCAGTGCGAGGAGGAAATCCGGATGAGCGAGCTTCAAAAGGAGTTTTGGGCATGACACGCGCATACGATCCAGAAACGGGAGCGAGGGAGTCCGCTGAAGCACGGCGCGACCATCCTGAAATCTCGACGAGTCCAGAGCAGCTGCGGGCTTCCCGGCGAACCGTTCTCGCCGCAGCCGCGGCGGGAACCCTGGGAATGGTGGGCACTCAGGCCGCCGGCGCGCTCGCGGGCGTTCACCTCGACCAGGCTGGCCAGATCGCGTCTTCACAGCAAGACGCAATGCCGGAAAGTACGCCAACTGCGGGGCCCTTGCCGAACATTCTGGTGATCTTTCCGGATGATGTCGGCTACTGGAACCTGAGCGCGTACAACCTCGGCGTGATGGGATATCGAACACCGAATATCGACCGAATCGCAAGCGAGGGCGTGCAATTCACCGACGTCTACGCCGAGCAATCATGCACAGCCGGCCGCGCTGCCTTCATCACCGGACAAAGCCCGATCCGGACCGGCCTACTTTCCATCGGCATGCCGGGTGATGACCAGGGACTCAATGCAGGCGATCCTACGATATCAGAGCTGCTCAAGCCATTGGGGTACACCACCGGCCAATTCGGGAAGAACCACCTTGGGGATCGAAACGAATTCCTGCCGACGGTGCACGGCTTCGACGAATTCTTTGGCAACCTCTACCACCTGAACGCTGAAGAGGAGCCGGAGAATCCCGAGTACCCCGACGATCCCGAGTTTCGCCAGCGTTTCGGCCCTCGCGGTGTCCTCCATTCCTGGGCGACTGAGGTTGATGATCCAACCGAAGATCCGCGCTTCGGGCGGGTGGGTAAACAGCAGATCGAGGATACCGGGCCGCTGACAAAGGAGCGAATGGAAACGATCGACGAGGAGATACTCGAAGGTGCCCTCGGATTTATCGACAGCTCACATGAAACCGGCGACCCGTTCTTTCTCTGGTTCTGCCCGACACGCATGCACATCTTTACCCACTTGAAACCGGAATCAGAAGGAGTAACGGGCCTCGGCGTCTTTCCGGACGGCATGGTGGAGCACGATGGCCATGTCGGCCAGCTCCTGCAGAAACTCGACGACCTCGGCATTGCAGAAAACACGATCGTTGTTTATGCCACGGACAACGGCGCCCAGGTCTTCTCCTGGCCGGACGGCGGTACGACCCCATTCCGCGGAGAGAAGAACAGCAACTGGGAAGGAGCCTATCGGATTCCGATGATGGTCCGCTGGCCGGAGCAGATTCCTGCCGGGCGAATCGAAAATGGCATCTTCTCGCTGCAGGATTGGCTACCGACCTTGCTCGCGGCGGCAGGCAATCCGACCATCAAGGAGCAGCTCCTTGACGGTTACCAGGCTGGGGAGAAAGAGTTCAGGGTTCACCTCGACGGCTTCAACCAGCTCCCCTACCTTACCGGCGAGGCCGACGAGAGCGCCAGGGAAGAGTTCTATTACTTTAACGACGACGGCGATCTGGTGGGCCTTCGCTTCGGTCCCTGGAAGTGCATCTTCATGGAGCAGAAGTCCGATGGCCTCGATGTCTGGTTCGAGCCGCTCGACGAACTCCGGACTCCGCGACTTGTCAATCTGCGCGCCGACCCTCTAGAGCGTGCTCCTGTGGTGAGTTCAAATTACGATACGTGGCTCCTCGAGCATCTCTATATGCTCTACCCGGTTCAGGATTATGTCGCACGGTTCTATCAGACCTTTGCCGAGTACCCGCCGCGCCGAGACAGCGAACTACCTGACCGGCTCCAGCAACTCCTCGAGCGGCTGAGAGGGGCGACTTCGTAAGGGAATTGCGGGAGTCTTGGTTCCGCGACAACCCAGTCCCCAACCGTTGCCGCTTCCGCAGAGGTTCAGAGAGGTAGGTTTTCATCGTCTGACCTCTAACAACGGGATCGGCATTAGCGTAATCTGCAACTCAGCCGGTGGTTCGGTTTCTACCCGGTTTCTGATGTATGCCCACCTTTGGCTTCAGAGATCGTCGCCTTTAGGGCAAGGCGAACAATGAGCGATACGATCAAAGCTTTGCTCGAATTGACCGAGGAGAAACTGACAACCCGTCGCCGCGAGTATTGCCAGGAATGATCCGAGTATCACCTGGATGAAGTCGGCTTGCTGCCAAGCCGGGAAGGCAGTTCGGGCGGACCGGACGAATGGCCTGAATGCGGTGCGGGGCTTGGAATGCTAGCACAATCACCGTCGTTCACCTGCAGTCTCATGCGTCGTGATCCCATATGTTCGCTTGACAGTTGGCGCGGTCTCCCCTATGATCCGGAAAGTGCTAGCGACCACCAAAGTGGTCAAGAAGGACTCAACGAACGTGTATCGATCGTCTCTGGTAATTGGGCTCGTACTTATTTCGCTCCCCGGCGGGAGCGTAATTAGTGCTGGAGGCCGAGGTTCCAGTCGAAACTGACAATCAACGAACTTCGAATCAAAGCCGGCCTCCCAAAGAACGTAGGGAGGCTTTTTTGTTGGAGCTGCGTCGCCAGGCAGGGCGATAAGGAGGAGCCAGAATGTCATCGATCAAGATTCCGATCCAGGATGCACAGACGTCAGAAGACCGAGTGTCCAATGGCTCGGTGAATGGCTCGGTATCCCGCAGCCGAAAAGCTCCCGAAGTCATGCCCGGCAGCCAGATCACCTGCCGGGCTCTCGAAGCCGAAGGTGTCGACATCGTCTTCGGTTATCCCGGTGGAGCGGTCATACCCTTGTATGACGCACTGCCGACGGCAGGGTTTCACCACGTGCTGGTCCGCTTCGAACAGTGGGCGGCCCTTGCAGCTGACGGATACGCGCGAGCCACCGGCAAAGTCGGTGTCTGCATTGCCACATCCGGACCTGGCGCCACGAACCTGGTGACGGGGCTAGCCAATGCACAGCTCGATTCAGTGCCGATGGTCGCAATCACTGGCCAGGTCGTTCAGCCGATGATCGGTCTGGACGCATTTCAGGAAACCGATATCACTGGCATCACGCTGCCAATCACGAAGCACAACTATCTGGTCCAGTCAGTCGAAGAGATTGCTCCAGCGATCCGCGAAGCCTTCCACCTGGCCAGGTCCGGTCGCCCCGGCCCGGTTCTGGTCGATATTCCCAAGAATCTGTTCATCGCCAGCGGGAAGTACGATCCCCAGCCACTCAAAGAGCGGCGTGGCTATCAGCCCACAACCGCGCCCAACATGCGACAGGTTCGCACAGCCGCCAATCTGATCAACAAGGCCAGTCGTCCGCTGATCATGGCCGGGCACGGAATCATGCTCTCCGGGGCTGAAGAGCCATTCGCCAGGTTCGTTGAGCAAACCGGCATGCCAGTCATCTTCACGCTTCTTGGGCAGGGTTCCTTCCCGGAAACGCATCCGCTGTCGCTTGGCCTCATGGGCATGCACGGACACCGCCACGTCAACAAAGCGCTCGAAGAATGCGACCTGCTTGTGAACATTGGAGCCCGTTTCGATGACCGTGCCACTGGCAAGGTCTCTGAGTTTGCGACCAAGGCAACAGTGGTTCATGTCGACATCGATCCAGCAGAGATCGGCAAGAATGTCCATGCAGATGTTCCGGTGGTTGGAGACGCTCGACAGGTGGTCAGCATGCTACTTCAGGAAGTCGAGCCTCGCTACCATGATGAGTGGATGGCCTGGATTGATAGCCAGCGCGACAAAGCACTGGAAGCAGCTCTCGAAGACCGGCCAGAGTGGCCCGAGGCATACACGATCATCCGCTCGCTTTCTCAAGCAACAAATGGCGAAGCGATCTTCACGACCGATGTTGGCCAGCACCAGATGTGGGCTGCCCAGCACCTCGGACTCGATCATCCCAATCGGTGGCTGACCTCTGGTGGCCTGGGAACAATGGGATACGGTTTGCCAGCGGCTGTCGGCGCAAAACTGGGCCGGCCAGATCTCGAAGTCTGGGCCATTGTCGGCGATGGTGGGTTCCAGATGTCGCTCAACGAACTAGCTACGTGCGTACAGGAAAAAATCGATGTTCGTATCGCGGTTATTAACAATGGCTATCTTGGGATGGTTCGCCAGTGGCAGGATCTGTTCCATCAGAAGAACTACTCTGAGGTAGAAATACTGGGACCCGACTTCGTCAAACTGGCCGAGGCATACGGCGCGACTGGTCTGAGGGTCACGAAGGACAGCGAAATCATGCCAACCATTCGGAAAGCTCAGGAAACCCGCGGACCAGTCGTCATAGACTTCGTGATCGAACCGGAAGCAAATGTCTGGCCAATTGTGCCACCAGGCGCCAGCAACTCAGACATGATGCTGCACCGATTCGAAGATCTTTAGGTCGGCGTCCACCACAGAGAGGCTTTTGAGGAGGAATAGATGAACCGTCCACACACACTGGTAGTGATGGTTGAAGACCATCCCGGCGTCCTGAACAGAGTTGTCTCGCTATTGCGGCGAAGATCTTTCAATATCGACTCGATCACCGTCGGACATTCCGAACAACCAGGCGTTTCCCGAATGACGATCGTGGTCAACGGCAGTGATGCCGACATCGAGCAAGCCGGCAAGCAGCTCTACAAGCTCCTTGAAGTCCTGAAAGTGACTGACGTCACCGACTTACCCGTCGTCTCGCACGAGATGGCGCTGATCAAGGTGGCGGCGAAGTCCCAGCATCGGCAGGAGATTCTGCTGATTGCCCAGATGTTCAACGCCCGCGTCATCGATGCCAACCCGAGTACGCTCCTGCTCGAGACAACCGGTCCCGCTGAGCAGGTCGAATCATTGCTCACGATGCTCCGCACATTTGGCATCCGTGAGCTCGTGCGCACCGGTTCGATTTCGATGACGCGCGGTTCCAGCCAGATGACCGGCAAAGGACTGAGCACAGGTGTACAGGAAATCCAGCCAGTAATGGCAAACTAGGCAACGGCATCCGGCGAAGTACGCCGGTGTGTGTCAGAACCAGAAACGGTTGAATGGAAGGATTGGGCAAGTGCCGGCAACGATCTACTACGACCAGGACGCGAGTCTCGAACCACTGCAGGGCAAAACGATTGCCGTCATTGGCTATGGCAGTCAGGGCCATGCCCACGCACAGAACCTGCGTGATTCCGGGCTAAGCGTGGTTGTTGGACTCCATGCAGGAAGCAAGAGCACTGCCAAAGCCGACGCCGATGGCTTCAAGGTCCTTTCCGTAGCCGACGCTGCCAAAGCCGCCGACGTAATCATGGTCGTCATTCCTGACCAGACCCAGGGCAAGGTCTACAACGAAGAGATCGCTCCTCAGTTGACCGAAGGCAAGACCCTCATGTTTGCGCATGGATTCAACATCCACTTCGGGCAGGTCAAGCCACCAGCGAATGTCGATGTGGCGATGATCGCCCCGAAAAGCCCAGGCCACCGGCTGCGCGAGCTCTACACCGAGGGTGTTGGCGTCCCAGCCTTGATCGCTATTCATCAGGATGCGAGTGGACACGCAAAGGAGAATGCGCTGGCGTATGCGAAGGGCCTCGGCTCGACGCGCGCCGGCGTTCTTGAGACGACATTCAAGGAAGAAACCGAAACCGATCTTTTCGGCGAGCAGGCGGTACTCTGTGGAGGCGTCTCCGCTCTCGTCGAAGCCGGATTCAACACACTCGTGGAGGCTGGCTATCAACCAGAGGTGGCCTACTTCGAATGCCTGCATGAGCTGAAGCTGATCGTCGACCTCTTCTACACTGGCGGGCTATCGTACATGCGGTACTCCGTGAGCGATACCGCCGAATACGGTGACTACACGGCAGGACCCAAAATCGTCGACGATCACACCCTTGAGTCCATGAAGCAAATGCTGGCCGACATTCAGGATGGCACCTGGGCCAGGAACTGGATCGCTGAGAACGAGTCAGGTCGCGAAAACTTCATGCGTCTCAGGGATGAGCACGCCTCCACGACGATCGAATCAGTAGGCAAGGGTCTGCGGGATATGATGCCCTTCCTGCATCCGGGCAAAGCCCCAGCCTAGCCACTCATAGACGGAGCGATTTCTCATGTCTACATCGGAGCCCGATGTATCGAAACGAATCTGGATTTTCGACACCACGTTGCGCGACGGGGAGCAGTCTCCCGGCGCAACGATGACCGTCGACGAAAAACTCGAAGTCGCTGACGCACTTGTCGACCTCGGCGTCGATATCATCGAAGCTGGCTTTCCAGCCGCTTCGCCCGGCGACTTCGAGGCGGTCAAGCTGATCGCAGAGCGAGTCAGGGGCTCGGTCGTCGCAGGACTTGCTCGTACCAACCGCACCGATATCGAGCAATGCGCGAAAGCGATCAGTGTGGCCGAGTCGCCTCGCATTCACACATTCATCGCCACCTCTGACATTCACCTCGAACACAAGCTCCGATTGTCGCGAGAGGCTGTGCTGGAGCGCGTTTCGGAAATGGTCGAGTTGTCTCGATCATTCACCGATGACGTTGAGTTTTCGGCCGAGGATGCAACCCGCTCCGACTGGGACTACCTTGTCCAGGTATTCACCCGCGCGATCGAAGCGGGCGCCACCACATTGAACGTGCCCGACACGGTCGGCTACACCACGCCAGCCGAATACGCGAATCTGATGAGTTACCTCCAGGAACATGTCAAGGGGATCGACGATGTGGTGATCTCGGTTCACTGCCACGACGACCTAGGCATGGCAACTGCCAACACGCTCTCGGCCATCAGCTCAGGAGCCCGCCAGGCCGAAGTCACCGTCAACGGAATCGGTGAACGAGCTGGAAATACCGCGATAGAAGAAGTGGTTATGGCCCTCTCGACGAGAGGAGACCGCTTCGGTGGGGTCTACACCAACATTCGGAAAGATCGGCTCGTGCCAACCAGTCGCCTCGTCGCCGGGATCACTGGGCTTGATGTTCAGGTCAACAAGGCGATCGTAGGTGAAAACGCCTTCGCCCACGAGGCAGGTATCCACCAGGACGGGATGCTCAAGGACCGAACGACATACGAAATCATGAATCCCCAGGATGTCGGTTGGGAAGGCACTAAACTGGTCCTCGGCAAGCACTCTGGCCGCGCTGGATTCCGTAACGCCCTTGCTGAACTGGGAATCAAGCTCGGCGATGAGGAAATGCAGGCAGGTTACGAAGGATTTCTCGCCCTTGCCGACAAGAAAAAGCGGGTGACCGCAGCTGATCTGATTGCACTCGTCCGCAACCAGCAGCAAACCCGCGACGACTCGTACCGACTTCAGCAATGGCGTGTCGACATTGCCAGTGGTGAGCCAGCCAGCAGCTCCGTGGTCCTTTCCCATGGAGACGGTCAAATGGCCGGAGATGCGGAGGGCAACGGCCCTGTCGATGCAATCTTCAAGGCCATCGATGCCGCGACCCAGATCGAGACCCAGCTTGAGTACTACCAGGTCGAAGCGGTCACCCCTGGCGAAGACGCGCAGGGACAGGTCCATGTCAGAATTCGAGCAGAAGACGGCCAGTTGTTCACTGGTCACGGCCTGGCAACTGACGTCGTGGAAGCAAGCGCCCGCGCGTATCTCGATGCGTTGAGCAAGCGTGAAGCGGGAGAAGCTTCGACCGTGCTGGCAGGTTCATCAACCTCACGCTGGACCTGAAATCCGCCGTGCAGAATTTGGAGAGGATCAGTTTTTGAGTTCCATGCCAAAGACCCTCAGCGAAAAGCTCTGGGAACGCCATCTCGTGCATTCAGCGCCGGGCCAGCCAGATCTTCTGTTCATTGATTTGCACCTTGTTCACGAAGTCACTTCGCCGCAAGCCTTTGACGGTCTGCGCATGTTCGGCCGAACTGTCCGCCGGCCCGACCTCACGATTGCTACTGCCGATCACAATGTGCCGACGGTTCGAATCGATCAGCCCATTGCCGATCAGATTTCAGCCAGACAGGTGACGGCCCTGAGTCGCAACTGCGAGGAGTTTGGCATCCGGCTCTATCCGATGGGACATAAACAGCAGGGCATTGTCCACGTTATCGGGCCTGAGCAGGGCTTGACCCAACCGGGCATGACTATCGTCTGTGGAGATAGTCACACATCGACTCATGGAGCATTCGGTGCTCTGGCCTTCGGGATTGGCACGAGCGAAGTCGAGCACGTCCTCGCCACCCAGACTCTCCCTTCGGTGAAACCAAGGACGATGGCAATCAACGTCGACGGCGACCTGCAACCTGGTGTCACCGCCAAAGATGTCATTCTCGCAATCATTGGCAAGATCGGCACCGGCGGGGGCATCGGGCACACGATCGAATACCGCGGCACCACGATCGAGTCGCTTTCTATGGAAGGGCGCATGACCATCTGCAACATGAGCATCGAAGCCGGGGCTCGGGCAGGCATGGTAGCTCCAGATGAAACGACGTTTGCCTATGTGGAAGGTCGAGCTCATGCCCCTCGCGGCGCCTCATGGGAACGTGCATTGGCCGATTGGCAAACTCTGCCAACAGACCACGGTGCCATCTTCGACGCGGAGGTTGGCCTGGACGGTAGCGCCATACGACCACACGTATCATGGGGAACGAATCCCGCCCAGGTGGTTTCCATCGACAGCACTGTGCCCGATCCCGAGTCATTCTCCGACCCGAGCAGCAGGGAAGCGGCGGAACGTGCTCTGACCTATATGGCGCTGGATCCAGGAACGCCGATGTCCAGCATTTCTGTTGATGTGGTGTTCATTGGCTCGTGCACCAACAGCCGCATCGAGGACCTTCGACTGGCGGCATCCGTCGTCGAGGGTCGCCAGATTTCGCATTCCGTCACTGGTATCGTTGTGCCAGGATCGATGCAGGTCAAAGCTGATGCTGAAGCAGAAGGGCTCGATCGTATCTTCCTGGACGCAGGCTTCGAATGGCGTTCAGCAGGCTGCTCGATGTGCCTCGGAATGAATCCAGATCAGCTCCTGGCCGGACAACGCTGCGCGTCCACCAGCAATCGCAATTTTGAGGGCCGCCAGGGCAAAGGGGGCCGTACCCACCTTGTATCGCCCGCCATTGCCGCTGCCACTGCGGTTGCAGGAGTATTCGCTACCCCTGCAGATGTGAGGTGACAGGGATGCTGAAAGTTGAATCAGTAAGTGGCGTGGCGATGCCGCTCGATCGGAGCGATGTCGACACCGATCAGATTATTCCGGCGGTATGGCTCAAGAGAGTCGAGCGAACTGGATTCGGAGAAGGTCTGTTCTCAACGTGGCGCCAGGACCCTGATTTCGTGCTCAACAAGCCGGAGTTTGCAAAGGCCTCGATTCTCATCGCCGGACCAAATTTCGGGGTGGGTTCGTCGCGTGAGCATGCCGTTTGGGCTCTGATGGACCACGGATTCAAAGCCGTGATTTCACCACGCTTCGGCGATATCTTCAGAAATAACTCGACCAAATCCGGACTGGTGCCAATCGAGGTCGATCCAGAAGTTGGCGAATTGCTGCTCCGAGCAGCCACCGAAGAACCCGGTTTGCAAATGACCATCGATATCGCCAGCCGAACGCTTTCCGTACCCGAGATCGGTGTCGAAGTGCAGTTTCCGATGGATGATTTCACCCAGTTCCGGCTGCTTGAGGGCCTCGACGATATCGGCCTCACGCTGCGACACGAGGATGCCATAACCGCGTATGAAGCAGATCGTGCCGCCTGGCTTCCTTCCGTGATGCCATCAGTCTCTTGATCAACCGCCGACGTTCCGTATTTTGTTGTTGCGGCTCCAGGAACCCCAGAGCCTTGCGAACAATCGCCTCCGTCGACAAATAGATAATGAGCTCAGGAGCAGAACCAGTCTGATGAAAGCATCGATAGTCGCAATGCCAGGAGACGGTGTCGGTCCAGAAATCATCGATGCCACAAGAAAAGTCATGTCAGCGGTTGAGTCAAGATTTGGCCATGCATTCGAGTGCCTCGATGTGGCCATAGGCGGCGCCG
>JBGTJM010000318.1:0-7827 GCA_041745115.1 Thermomicrobiales bacterium | reverse complement strand
TGGCTGCGTTTGGGGAATCGTTCACGGACCGTTGCGCGGCCCTTCTGATCGAACCAGGCATCTCTGTTTCGCACCATGCAAGCGCGATCCTCGCTGCTGGCGGGGTAACGGCTTTGCACGATCCAACCGAGGGTGGCCTCGCCACCGGGATCCGCGAAATCGCAGAGGCATCGGGATGTGGCGCTGTTGTCAACAGCGATCTCATTCCAGTTCTGGAGGAGACTGTAAGGGTGAGCGACCACTTCGGCCTTGATCCACTCGGATTGCTGGCATCCGGCAGTCTGCTCGTAGCAGCCACACCCGAACATGTCGCAGCGATACAAGATGTCTCGGCTGCGAAAGGCTTCATATCGCCTCTGATTGGAAAGCTGACTGTGCCAGAGCGAGGGTTCAGCATGGTGAGCGAGGGTATGTCGGCGCAATTGCCAAGTTTCGAAATCGACGAAGTCGCCAGGCTCTTCTCTGCTCGGCGCTTACCCGAATAGGATTGTCTCTCCATGAAGAACAAAGTAGTGGCGAGCTCGAATGGCTCGGTGGGTATCGCTGCTGCACACGAAATCTTGCATTCTGGCGGGACATCACTGGATGCAGTTGTTACCGCACTATCCCTAGTGGAAGCCAATCCAGACGACCATAGCGTCGGATACTCCGGTTTGCCGAACATGCTGGGAGAAGTCGAGCTCGATGCAAGTGTCATGGTCGGCATAGGGCTTCGCGCCGGCTCGGTCGGCGCGCTCAGGGGCTACCAGGACGCAGCACTGCTGTCGAAACATGTCATGGACAGCCTTCCTCATGTGCTGATTGTCGGCGAAGGGGCGTCGAGATTCGCGAGCGAGTGCGGCCTAGACTTCTGCGATCTGCTCACTGAGGAGGCCAGGACAGTATGGCAATCCAAAATGAGTAGCGCTGACCCGGATCGAGAGCTCGATGGATTTCTGGAACGAATGAGAGAGATCGTCGCGTCCATTGCCACCGACCCACAGCTGGTCGAACCACCTCACGGAACCGTGAATTTCATCTGCCAGGACCGCGAAGGGCGAATCGCGAGCGGTGTTAGCACGTCTGGTTGGGCCTGGAAGTATCCAGGCCGCGTTGGTGATTCACCAATCATCGGCGCCGGCAACTACTGCGACGACAGGTACGGGGCCGCCACGTGCACCGGAAGAGGCGAAATGGCGCAACGTGCGTGTACTGCACACAGCATCGTGATGTTTATGAGGTTCGGAGAATCAGTTGAGACGTCAGTTCGGACAGCATTGCGGGATCTGGGCGCGCTCGACGACCCGTTCGCGAGCGAGATGAACGTGATTGCGCTTGATGCGGCTGGCAAGCCATATGCTGGCTCAACAGCTTCAGGAAAGACTTACATCTATCTGGAAGAAGGAATGAGCGAGTTTGCAGAAATGGATCGTGAGCACGTCGCGGTAGATTTTGACTGAACGTATCACTGCATTTCGGATCATGCAAAAGCGGCCGTCCCGGCAAATTGCAGGACGGCCGCGAGCGTTTGAAACGCTGCTGAGGCGCCGGCTAAACCTCTTTGTTCAGGGTAGCCAGAAACTCCTCATTTGCCTGAGTCTTCGCGAGGCGTCCGAGCAGAAGCTCTGTTCCTTCAGTGCCGCCAAGCATCGAGACCATGCGGCGCATTGTCCAGACCTGCCGCAGAGTTGCGTCGTCAAGGAGTAGCTCCTCACGTCGAGTACCGGATCGCTGGATGTCGATCGATGGGTAGACACGTCGCTCGGCAAGCTTGCGATCGAGGTGCACTTCCATGTTGCCCGTGCCCTTGAATTCTTCGTAAATGACATCATCCATACGGCTGCCGGTATCGATCAGGCACGTTGCGATGATCGTAAGGCTCCCTCCGCCTTCGATGTTTCTCGCCGCTCCGAAGAATCGCTTGGGGGGATAGAGCGCGACTGGATCAATGCCACCTGAGAGGGTGCGGCCACTTGGTGGCACTGCCAGGTTGTAAGCCCGCGCCAGCCGAGTAATCGAGTCCAGCAGAATCACAACATCCCGCCCACCTTCCACCAGCCGCTTGGCGCGCTCGAGCGCCATCTCTGCCACTTTGGTATGGTCCTCGACCGGCTCGTCAAACGTGGATGAAATCACCTCGCCTTCGACAGAGCGCCGCATATCGGTGACTTCCTCGGGTCGTTCACCAATCAGGCAAACCATCATGTGGATGTCTGGATTGTTGGTCGATACGCCATTCGCGATCGCCTTCAACAGCAGCGTCTTCCCGGCCTTCGGCGGTGACACCAGCAGTCCACGCTGGCCACGACCGATTGGGGACACAAGATTGAGTATGCGTGTGGACAGGATGTTTGCCTGTGTCTCGAGATTGATCATTTCCAGGGGAAAGATCGGGGTCAACGTCTCGAACGCGGGCCGCTTCCGGGCGGTCTCTGGATCAACCCCATTGACCGCCTCGACCCGCAGCAGGCTGAAGAATTTCTCGTTGTCCTTTGGAGGCCGAACCTGGCCGGAGACTCGATCACCTGTACGCAATCCGAATCGCCGAATCTGAGACTGCGAAACGTAGATGTCGTCAGGACCAGGCAGAAGCCTGGCACCCCGCAAGAAGCCGAAACCGTCTTCAATGATCTCGAGAATGCCGTCTCCGAAGATCAGGCCCTCCCGCTCAGTTCTGGCATGCAGCAGCTTGATGATCAGATCGTAGCGCTTCATGCGTGTGTATCCCTGGAGTTCGAGCTCACGCGCAAGCTCGTTCAACCCTTCGATGGGCATTGCTTCCAGTTCAGCCACGTTCATCAATGGCCCGCCACCATTCCTTGGTGGACCGGGGGGTTGCGTCTGCTGAGGACCGCGACGACTGTCACCGCGTTGATCGCTACGTCCCTCCGGCCGATCGCCGCCGCCTTTATTCTGCCGACCACGGCGGCGATCACGACCGCCTGCACGCTGCGATGCCCCCCCACTATTGGATGCATCACTCGCAATCGTTTCAGTGTCTGTTGATTCCTGAGGTACGTCGTTTCGTGAGTCCTCTGAAGAGGGCTCACGATCGGTCCCTTCATCCTCCATGACGTTGGGGGACTCGGGCACATCAGGCGCGTCGACTACTGAAACTGCCGGTGCCGAACGAACTATCTGATCTTCATCTTTCTGCATTGGGATATCTCCGTTGGCGGACAATCAAAAATCCTCCTTTGATTTCGAACACAGCACATACTGACATGTAAATTTGGTTGGCATACTTGGACTGAGGCTCAGGCTGAGATCACTATGATCCGGAGTGGTCTTTCTTTGCGTTCGTCAACCCACCGTAAATCGGTCAACAGGATAGCCATTTCGGGGTTCGCGAAGTGCACAACTTTGCAAGTCAGCCCGGGAATCAAACCGTTGAACCAAAACCCCGGATCCTGGAATCCGCGCACAGGCAGAGGCGTTATTTGCCCGTCGGATAGTTGAACACTACCACGGCCTGTCGAGTCTCGTCAACGCAAATTGCTGATCGATTGCCAGATGCCGGTGAATTGTTCACACAATGTGATGCTGCGGTCTGCTATCGATTCCCAACCAGCCAGAGCGATCATCATCCAGACGCACGAAACCAGCCCTCGTCGTGAGCCAGATGCACATGTCGTCGTACTCCCCATTTACTGGCAGGAGTCCCATTGACCCTGCTATCAGTTCCACCTCGGACAACTCCGGGAGTTTGTGATAGAGTGAACGTACAGATGTACGTTCGGAGTTCGATTGACGAGGTTCTCTGGGATCTGACACTTCGTTTCCGGCAACTTCGGCAGATTCTCATCTGAACTCAGGATGAAGTACGAGCATAGGGAGAAGTACAGGTATCATTGACGGTGATCGACGTCGGCAAGCACTGGCGTGATGACTGTCACCAAGGGCCTGTAGCTCAGCGGCAGAGCACGGGGCTCATAACCCCAGGGTCGCAGGTTCGAATCCTGCCGGGCCCACCAGCGTGACAGCCCCGAGTTTACGGTTGAACGTGGAGACACATGCCAGATCAAGTTCAGAATCCTGATTTTTCAGATGCGCCAAGCGTCTCACCTCACCTGCCTATGCCTCCAGAAGCGGCGGTGGATAATTCGGCGAGAACGCTGGCACTGCAGATTGCGGATATCGTCACAGAGACCCCTGCGGCGAACACCGTGCTCCTTCAGATCACAGATATTTCATCAATCGCCGATTATTTTCTCATATGCTCTGGTGAGAACGAGCGTCAGCTCAGGGCTATTGCCGAGACGATCAACGAGGAATTGGCGAGCAACGACATCCGACCCACGAGAAGCGAAGGGACACCCCAGTCAGGATGGATTGTGATGGATTTCGCAGACGTTATCGTCCATATTTTTCACTCTGAGCTTCGTGAGTTCTATCGGATGGAGCAGCTTTGGGCGGAGGCGCCGAGAGTTTTGTCGATCCAGTAGTTGACGAGTGTCGGCAGCTGTGCATCAGCTTCCAGAGAGTCGCAAGGCACATGAGCAAGAACGACCATACTCGCGCGACTGAAGTAGATGAAGAGGATCGTTCGATGGCTGTACCTTTCTTCATCGGAGCCGTTGTTGGAGGAATCGCTGGTGCAGTGCTGGCGGCGACATTGGGTCGGCAGACTGCGGACGCCGTCGGTGCGCTAGCAAGCGCGATCGACCGACGGACAAATCGTGACGGGAGTGACCGGCCGCGATTTGAGTTGTTGCTTCAATAGCGAACTGGCTCAGCGTGTCTTGCCCGCTCTCGGGAATCGGAGGTCCGACCGCAGCTGCCCGACGGTTAGCAGCAGGAGTCCTGCCAGCACAGCGAGGGCCATGAGTTTGGCTTCCCGGTTTGGCAGGATCAGCGCCAACAGTCCGAATCCGAGTGATACTCCTGAGATGACCGCCACCACCTGAGACTGCGTCCATCCCCGGCGCAGAAGTCTGTGATGAAGATGAGACATATCGGCTTGGGCGACTGGGGCGCCGGTCAGAAAACGCTTTCCGGCCACAAACATTGCATCCAGGAGTGGCAGACCCAGAACAAGCAGGGCAGTGGCCAGTTTGGCGCCACCAATAATTGCGATTCCAGCGATCAGCAACCCCAGCATGTTCGATCCAGAGTCCCCCAGCATAATCCTGCTTGGATGCCAGTTGAATGGCAGGAACCCTATCAGTGCTGCAGCCAGCACCAATGGCAGGATTGAGATCGTAAACTGGGGATTCCCGCGTGGCCAGAAGAACGTATGCAGAAACAGCACGGCAGCCGCGACCAGTGTCAATGAACCCGCCAGTCCATCAATACCGTCCGCCCAGTTCACAGTATTCATCATTCCGACGAACCAGAGAATCGTCAATGGCACCGCCACCGCTACCGGAATTGAAACCTGCCCAGCCACCGGCAAATTGAACTGGTCGATTGAGATGCCGTGAACGGATCCCCGGAGCCGTGGCAGAACCATGAGCGCAGCGATTGACATCTGTATCACCAATTTGGTGCGTGCGGGCATAGAGGAATGGTCATCTGCCAGCATGAACAACGTGATGAGAACCGCGCCTGTGCAAAGGAGCGCGAGTCGTTCGAGTTCTCCTGGAAATCGAACAACATCCAGGGAGAAACTTCCGATCACGCCGACCAGGAATGCCATGAGAACCGGCACTCCACCAATACGAGGAGTTGGACGCGTTCGGGTGCCTCGATCCGTCGGGGTGTTGACGATGCCCAGCTGCTTTCCAATTGGGATCGATCGCCAGACGAGAAATGCTGAGAGCGCAAGGGTCGGGGCAAACAGCGATACCGCGATAACCAAGTGACTCATTGTTTTCGCCGGACGTGTGAGAGGTCAGCGAATACCGTCAAGCTCGTGCCAGTCTCGGCTCAACCCGGGCATGGGAAAAACCTTGGCAAGCTCCCGGATCCGTTGGGCCGTATCCTTCGCAACGACCGTATCGTCGGCAGCGGACAACACACCTGCTATCAACGATGCGACTTCCCTGCACTCCTCCGGGCCAAAGCCACGAGTTGTCACGGCCGGAGTTCCAATTCTGATTCCGCTGGCCTGGGTCGGTGGGCGCTGATCACCAGGGATGGTGTTCTTGTTTACGGTGATACCGACTTCATCGAGCAATCGCTCCGCTTTTTTGCCACTTAGCCCCATTGAGCCAACGTCGATCAACAAGAGGTGGGTATCAGTTCCCCCCGAAATCACCGGAAACCCGAGTTCGACAAAACGCTGAGCCATCTGATTCGCATTGTGGATAACCGCCTGGCTGTACGACCGGAAGTCATCGGTCAGGGCCTCGCCGAACGCGACTGCCTTTCCTGCAATAACATGCATCAGCGGTCCGCCTTGAAACCCGGGAAACACAGATTTATCGATCGCTTTGGCATGCTCCTCATCCGTGAGGATCATGCCGCCTCGCGGTCCACGCAGTGTTTTGTGCGTTGTTGTCATGGTCACATGCGCGTGCCCGATTGGCGAGGGGTGCAGACCTGCAGCGATCAGACCAGCCGGGTGAGCGATATCGGCGAAAAGATACGCATCGACCTCATCCGCAATCTCCCTGAACCGTTGATAGTCGAGCGTTCGGCTGTAGGCGCTGGCACCTGCAATGATTGCTCTGGGCCGCACCTCTCTCGCCTTGGCAGCCACCTCGTCGTAATTGATGAAGCCGGTCTCCTGACTGACTCCGTAAAAATGAGCCTCAAAAAGCCTGCCTGAAAAATTGACACCGAGACCGTGGGTCAGGTGCCCGCCTTCCTGCAAACTCAAGCCCAGTATTCGATCGCCAGGATTGATGAACGCCAGATACGACGCCAGGTTCGCGTTCGCGCCAGAATGCGGTTGCACGTTCGCGTGTTCCGCCCCAAAGAGCCTCTTTGCGCGATCGATAGCCAGAACCTCTACTTCGTCGACGAATTCGCAGCCACCGTAATACCGTTTGCCTGGCAGCCCCTCGGCGTACTTGTTTGTGAGTACACTCCCTACGGCTTCGAGAACCGCGTCACTCACAAAGTTTTCGGAAGCTATTAACTCGACACCTGTGCGTTGCCGGTTTTGCTCACGGCCAATGGCGGCCGCGATCGCCGGATCGGCATGTTTCAGGTCGATTGGAGCGGAGATCATTGACTGGCCTTTCCGGGACGAGTTCCCCCCGAGATCAGGTATCACGGCCGGGTTCGATTGTACCATCGGCATTGGACGCGTTGGACAAGCGCCAAAGGAAAATGAAGCTATGAACATTCTCGTGACCGGGGGCGCTGGGTACGTCGGCAGCATCGCGGTGGAGCTCTTGCTTGATGCCGGCCACTCGGTTGCCGTAATCGACAATCTGGTGAAAGGACATACGGGGTCGCTATCCCCGGATGTGCGGTTCTTTGAGGCCGATCTGCGAAATAGTGACGAAGTTCGTACCGCAATGAGCTCGGTTTCCCCAGACGCCGTGATGCATTTTGGCGCGGTCACGATCGTGCCCGAGTCAGTAAACAACCCGGGGAAATACTATGCGGTGAACACCACCGGCACAATCAATCTCCTGGAAGCCATGATCGACTCCGGCGTGGAGCGCCTCGTGTTCTCGTCGACTGCTGCAGTCTATGGCTCTCCGTCCAGTGACATGGTCTCGGAAACCGAGTCCCTGTCCCCTATCTCGCCCTACGGTTCTTCCAAGCTCATGGCGGAGCAGGTGGTTGCGGATTTCTCCGCAGCATACGATTTGGAGTATTCGATTTTTCGATACTTCAACGTGGCCGGGGCGACGGAAAGTCGAGGCGAAGACCACTCCCCCGAGACTCACCTCATCCCTTCCACCATACTCGCGGCGAAGGGTCTGCGCGAACCTTTAGCAGTGTTTGGTC
>JBGTJM010000317.1:0-2477 GCA_041745115.1 Thermomicrobiales bacterium | reverse complement strand
CGGTCAGCTCACCCGTCATCACCTGTGTCACGATCATCAACCGAATCTGTTCCTGTCCCGTCATGGTGAGTGTCTCCATCATCTGGTGACACAATCACAGAACAGTTCAGACTGACAAAGTCACGGAACACTCACAGCAATCGTTGTGATCCAGCCACTATTCCCATCGATTAGCCTCCGGGTCATTCGCGTCAAGAGGTGGCATATCATTTATCTCATTCCACAGTTCCGCCGGAATATCGATTGTGGCAAGCTCGATCGTTTGCTGCAGTCGCTCAGGGCGGCTCATGCCCACAATCGTCACATCGATTCTGGGATCGAGCAGTGAAAACTGAAGCGCAGCAGCGGCGAGCGGCACCCCGTGTCGCTCACACATTCCCCGGATCGTCTTTGTCCGCTCGATCATCGCATCGCTCGCCTGCTGATATGCATATCGGGGATACGACTCCGGCCCTCTGCTGAGCAAGCCGCTTCCATAGGGTGCAGCATTGAGGACAGCCATGCCCCGTTCGTGGGCGGCATCGATCACCGGATCCGCCACCCGGTTCAGCAACGTGAATCGATTGTGGGTAATCACCGCATCAAAGATCCCGGTCTCGATGTACTGCAGCTCGACATCATTCGGGCCCGATGCAACGCCGAGATAGTCCACAACGCCCTGCTCTTTGTAGGATTGGAGCACGGACACCGGTCCACCCGGCGCCATCGCTTCGTCAAAGGTTGTCCATTCAGCGTCGTGCAAATAGACGACGTCAAGGTGCTCGACTCCGAGCAAGGAGAGGCTTCTCTCCATGCGTTGCCGGACCGTATCACCAGAGTAGTCATCCGTCGCTGGGTTTCGGCCCTGCTTCGTCTGCAGAATTGCGTCATCGGGCATGCCACCATACTTCGCGATTGCCTTGCCAACTCGCGTTTCGCTTACTCCGTCGCCATAGAGCGCGGCCGTATCGATATACGGCAGCGGCCCAGCGAGCGCCGATTCGATTGTGGCGATGGCTTCCGGTTCGGGCACGGAATAAAGAAACGCTTCCTCCATATCACCCATTTGGGCGCACCCGACGGCAATTGGTGGCACCATCAGTGGTGTCGACCCGAACTTGCGTCTCTGAAGTATTTCCTTGCCCATCATCTTCCTCCGACTCACGCAAATGCCAATGTCAGAAATGCCTACAGGTAGTGCGCCACGACCTCCTGGTCAAGTATGTCAACAAGCTCGGGCCTGTACGCGACATCCTCAACATAGAACAGCACGTAGTCGATGCCTGTTTCCTCCAGTTGCTCAACCCGGTCTCGCACGTCCGACGACGTACCGATGAGAAAATTGTCAAAGCGCTGGCCGGAGCTCGATGCCTTGGCTTCACCGGCAGAGACGAGCTTTAGCGGCACCGTTGATGATTTCACGATAGAATCGAAGTCTCGATCGACTCGATCACAATGACGCTTAAGCACATCCAGTTTGTGTGCGATGGTCACGTCGTCGCCATTGATGTTGCACGCGTCACCAAATTCAGCGACAAGTCGCAAGGTGACCTTTTCTCCGCCACCACCGATCCAGAACATTGGATGCGGCTTCCGGAAGCCTTTGGGCTCATTGATCGGTTTGTCAATGCGGTAGTGCTCCCCTGCAAACTCGGGAGCGTCTTCGGTCCACATCTTGTGAACGATTTCCACTGCCTCTCGAAACCGCCGCATTCTATCGGGTATTTCCAGCCATTCGTAGCCGTAAGCTTTCCACTCATGCTCGTACCATCCGGCGCCAATTCCCGCGTACAGCCGGCCATGGCTTGCCACATCGACCGTCGACGCAATCTTCGCGTACAGAGATGGCTGGCGATAGCCATTGCATGACACCATCTGGCCGATGTTCACCCGAACGGTGTCGCGAGCCAGGGTCGAAGTCACAGTCCAGCATTCGAAGGTCGTTTCCATCTGCGGAGTTGGAACAGTATGGAAATGATCGTAAACCCACACGGAGTCCCAGTTGCCTGCGTCGGCCGCTTTCGCGACATTCGTCATGGCTTCGTACTGTTCGACCGGGTCGGAGATTTGAGTCAGATCGAGCCGCCAGCCCTGCGGCACAAAAATTCCGAATCGCATAATCAAAGCTCCTCGTTTATTCGCCGTATAGCGACGTGACCTTCGACTTCATGTACTGAACATAGGGCCCGATCTTCAAAGGTTCTCCGACCGCACGTTCGATCGTCTCTTGCGGCGTAAACATCCGTCCAGACCAATGTAGGTGCTCGCGTTGCCAGTCACGAATCGTCCCGAACTCTCCGTGAACAATCAAGTCGTTCGTATCCGGCAGATCGAGAATCATGCGGTCCCATATCTGGGCAGCAAGCACCGAACCGAGGAAGTACGTTGGAAAATACCCGAACGATCCGCCGGACCAATGGACGTCCTGGAGCACGCCGAGCGTGTCTGATGGCACATCTACTCCCAGATATTCCTTCATGCGGGCATTCCAGGCTTCA